>JAUMAI010000432.1:0-6741 GCA_032116775.1 Pirellula sp.
GGTGTAATGACAGCCGCAGAACGCACACGGACAGTGGTAATTCCCTTGAGCTTACCCTTAAGCGTATGCGTCGAAATCACGGCAGACATTAGCTCAAGCTGATCAGCCGCCGCTTTGGGCGAATCGCTAACAACGAGCGGCTCTTTCTGACCAACCGTTGACGACGCAGCGTTATCGCTGGCCGCTGGCGACGTGAGTCGCGCCAGGGCTTGGCGAACGAGCGATTCAATTTGGTTGGCGTCCGTCGTCATCGCAGTATTTACTACACCGTTTCCTATTTACTTATGGCTCATCGTCCATTGGTCATTTGTAGTTCGAGCATTTTTCTTTTGCAGAACTACTCACGTGAAGCTTCATCTCTCAATATTTGGGGTCGACAATTCCTAGTACTGCCCAGCGGACAGGAGAATTCTCGATCCCGAACATCTCCTTCAGCGCACTACCATCGCTGGTCATCATCACAGAGTCACCCATTCCTGCTCCTAAGCAATCGATAACTAGCACTGGACCTCCGTCGGCACGTGCCATGTCGGCCATCAATGGCTGCACGATAAGCAACTTCTGGTTATCCAGAGTCTTATGCTTTACCGTGGCTGTGGCTCGACCTAGGACAAGTCCGACTTGCATGCGATATAGTTCAACTTTTGGTTTTGATGAAACTGTCTAATGTGCGACAAAAGCTATATTCGTGATAGAGCTGGCTCTGCTTTCTGCCACTACCCTATCTCAATCAAGTTCTTCGTTTTGATACTATGGCTTGCAATCTCATAGAGACTCAAGCGATTTAGTGATTCACCTGTGCGTTCGTTATTACTGAACCCCGGGATCACCCAGAATCCAAAGATCATCGATCAATGAGCAGCGGCGTTCGCGGGTGAATGTCATTGGCGTTGTCACACCTTCCCCTGTTGGACCAGCGATGGAGAACGAGAGATAACCTTCTCCCCCTAGTCCAAGAGCTGCCATGCAAGGGCCATTCTTTACGAATAGCGTGGTATCCATCGCGCGAGCCATCTTCGTCATATTGCGCACGTTGCGTGAATGGATCAGACTTGTATGGCGGTAGCCATGCTCATAATGCTTGGCGAGTTCGATACCGTGATCGATGTTGCGACAACGTACAAATGGAACGAAAGGCATCATTTGCTCGACATACACAAATGGATGATCGGCGATCGTTTCACCGAACAACAACTCCACAGAAGGTGCTACTGTTTTCCCTGCAGCAGCAGCCAGCTTGGCAGCATCTTGACCTAACAGTTCCTTTGTCGGACTTAGATGTTTGTGTGAACCTTCTCCGACTTCAGCAAATGCAGCAGCCGTTAACCTCTGAATCTCATTGGCATTTAGACGAACGGCTCCAGCCTTTTCCATGGCGGCCATCATCGCATCAAAGACACTATCAACGACAAAGACTTCCTTCTCAGCGATACAGAGCAGATTATTGTCGTAACTAGCACCCTGGATAATACAACGGGCAGCCAAATCGAGATCGGCTGTTTCATCGACGACTACCGGTGGATTACCGGGTCCGGCAACAATGGCGCGCTTGCCACTATTCAAAGCGGCTCGGGCAACAGCGGGCCCACCTGTGACGCAAATCAAAGCGATCTCACGAGCTTTAAACAGAGCGTTCGCGGTTTCCAAGGTTGGATTCTTAATCAAGCAGATCAGGTTGTCGATACCGATATCGGCAGCAATTGCCTTGTTAAATCGCTGCACTCCTTCGGCAGCCACCTTGCGTCCCGATGGATGCGGATTAACGACCAAGGTATTTCCTCCAGCAATCATGCTGACGGCGTTACCAGTGATGGTTGGTAGCGAGTGAGTTACTGGAGTGATAGCCCCAATGACTCCAAACGGTGCGTGTTCAATGATGGCTAGCCCACGGTCACCGCTGAAGGCTTGTGTCTTTAGGAACTCAACCCCCGGAGCTCGAGCCCCCAGTGTCTTCAGCTTCTCAATCTTGTGTGGAAGTCGACCAATTTTCGTTTCTTCCATTTCCATCGTGCCGAGTTCCACTGCGGCATCAATGGAGATGCGACGAATATGTTCGATGGCTCGCTTACGATCTTCCATCGGTCGCATCCGCAGTTGCTCGAACGCTTCACGAGCAGCGGCAACTGCTTCGTCGACGTTATCGAACAAGCCATAGCGGCCATGAAAACGGGCCGTGGAAGTGTGCCCACCGCTTTGGTGGCGAACTTCTGCTAGCACCTGACTGACCACACTACGAATTAGATCTTCGCTGATTTGCATAATTGTTATCGACTTACAAATAGTTCGTTTCGTTATTTAATCGCTGGCTGATCAACATCCCGCAGGATCTGTTTTCTTGGCCAACCGTTGCTGACTTTTGCCAATTTATTCTTCGCAGGGCTACTCTTTGCGTAGCTGTTCTTCGCGATGGTAAACACAGGCTTTTTCAACATGCACCTGATCGACGATACCAATGATGACCGCATCGATCGGCAGCTTATTGGTCTCCGGTGTAAATCGTGCGCTACTTCCTTGCGTAATGAGCACAAAATCTCCTACGCCGGTTCCCAAGGTATCAACAGCTACAAAGGTGCGTCCCGTTGGCGCTAGCTTCTTGTTATCAGGAGCTTCCAGCTTGTAGGGCTCCACAAGCAGCAGCTTCCAACCTCGCATCGACTCAACTTTCTGCGTCGCTACGAGTGAACCGGTAACCTTCGCAACAAACATTGCAGACCTAACCTTTCACCGCATTGCAGGTTTGACGAGCCACTACGAGTTCTTCATTGGTAGGTATCACCCACAATTGCACTCGACTTCCAGGAGCATCGAAGCGATATTCGCCTTGTCCTTGAGCATTGAGTTTTGGATCGAATTGAATTCCGAAATCGGCTGCGTTTTCGCAAACACGTTCTCGTATTCCACGTCCATTCTCCCCAATACCTCCGGTAAAAACGATGGCGTCAGCACCACCGAGCAACATCAACATCCCACCGAGATGTCTTCGAATTTCTGCGATATAGACATCTAGAGCCAGTTGCGCATTGGCATTACCTTCAGCGGCACCTTTTTCCAGATCTCGAATATCTCCGCTCAAGCCGCCACTGAGTCCCAGCAATCCACCTTGCGTTGCCAAATCTTTGAGAACCCCAGGCAAGTCCTTGCCGGTGAGTTCCATAATGAGTGGTAAGGCGAATGGATCGAAGTCGCCCACGCGATTGTTTTGAGGAAGACCCGTTTGAGGACTCATCCCCATGGTCGTTCCCATGCTCTTTCCATCACGGATCGCGCATAGACTGCTTGACCCGCCGAGATGACAAGAGACAACGCGAGCATTGGACCGCCCCATCAATTCAGCGGACCGCTGAGCGATGAAACGATGGCTGGCGCCATGGAATCCCCAGCGGCGCAAAGGAAGTGCATCAGCCCAAGCCTTGGGGATGGCATAATGTCTTTGCGATTCTGGGATGGTGCGATGGAAATCAGTTTCAAACGCAGCCACGAGGGGAATATGAGGCACTGCGGCCGCCAACTGACGCATGGCAGCTAGGTAGGGTGGATTATGGGCCGGTGCCACGGGGGTAACCGACTCCATAGCCGTCAGCACCGACTCGTCGATACGAAACACACCGGAAAGGTGTCCACCATGAACCGCTTTGAAGCCGATTGCTGCAACTTCACCTGCATCTTTCAAACAGCCATTGTTTGGATCGGTTAGTTGTTGCAAACAAGCTTGCACTGCGACGCCATGATTGGGAACCGGCATATCCATTTCCGCTTTGTAATCGCCGATTTGAACAGCGCAGCGGCTAATCGATGCACCGATACGTTCCACGGAACCACGAGCCAATTGTGACTCGGTCTCCATATCGAACAATCGATACTTAAAGCTTGTCGAACCTAGATTCGCTACCAAGACCTTCATTTGTTGTCGTCCTTGCAATGAGGGTTGCCTTGCGCCACTGGTCACCGCGACAGCCACATCTTTTCCGGTCGTGCTCTGAGCTACGATACCGTTACCAATCTGTCGCTGATCTACCAGGGCGTTTACTTGAAAAAAGCTTCCGAGAGTCCTTCGGCAGGACGTGGAATAACATGGCTGCTAACCAATTCACCTGCTTGAGCAGCGGCAGCAGCACCTGCTTCAACAGCAGCTCGAACGCTGCCGACGTCACCGCAAACAACGGTTGTCACCAACGCGTTGCCGATGTCGATGCGTTTGACGATTTCAACGCTGGCAGCCTTCGCCATTGCATCAGTTGCTTCAATGAGTGCCAATAAACCGCGAGTTTCGATTAAACCAATTGCTTTTTGCATTTCTATTGTCCGTATCTCTGAAGTCCGGGTTTCTGAAGTCCGTGTAGTTGTCGACGATTTTCTTTTTTGAGGCATCGCATCCACCGGGAATTAATTGCCCACAGCTAGCTGATAGTACATACGACCCAATCGCAGGCTGTAGATTTACCGGTAGGGAGCATCACTCAGCCAGGAATAATATTTTCTATTAAGCACCAGGCAGCTTGAGTACTTTGCCCAAGTCTTCGTGTGGTCGAGCGATCACTTGAACGCTAACCACTTCACCGATACGACCAGCAGCGGCAGCACCTGCATCGGTAGCAGCTTTAACAGCAGCCACGTCACCAGTGACAAATGCAGAGACCAAACCACTACCAACCTTATCCCAACCGAGGAATTGAACATTGGCTGCCTTCATCATCGCGTCGGCAGCTTCGACCAAGCAAACGAAACCCTTGGTTTCGATCATTCCGAGCGCTTCACTCGTTTTGACCATTTCACAAATCTCCACAAAAAAAGAACTACAAGCCTCGGAAAGAGGCCACTATTAACATCCAACTTTTCTTTACCGATCCTTGGAATCAACCTCATCAAAAAGCAGCCATGCTATTCGACTGAATGACTTCACGAGCCGTCGCCGCAGATTGGGCTGACAACGACCAACTCTCTCAGTGCTTGCACTGACATGGTTTGTCTTGGACTCTCAATTCGACGGATTCGGCAGCGTCCAAATGGCACGCATTACCCTCGTCGGTATCAATATGAACTTCCAATTTCGCTTTCGCGTCGGCTCGTACCAAGACATCCTCAAAAATAGTCGCACACTGATTGGAGCGAATTGCCAACGTCATCATGTCGCCATTTTTGACGCCGTAGTATTTCGCGTCTTCAAAGTTCATATGCACGTGGCGAGCAGCCCTAATAACCCCTTGCTCCAATTCGATTGCCCCGGCAGGTCCTACCAAGACACAACCTGGCGTACCTTTGATATCGCCACTGTGTCGTACCGGCGCATCGATGCCTAACGAAATCGCATCCGTGAAAGCCAGTTCGACCTGATTGATATTTCGAGTGGGGCCGAGAATTCGCACTTCGGGCAACATCCGCTTGCGAGGCCCAATCAACATCACTGTTTCTTTGGCAGCAAAGAAACCATCTTGATACAAATCTTTCATGATCGTGAGCTTGTACCCTGGCCCGAAAAGCTTCTCAACTGCTTCATCGGTCAAGTGACAATGTCGCGCTGAGATACTTACTACCAACTTGGGCTTGTAAACACCGCTGCTCTCTGCCGAACTAACGGCGCTCGGCGCTGAAGGAGTCGCGGGATTGGCGATCGCCGTCAAAGTACGACGCACTACTTGCCGCACTAAGGCTTCAACATTCTGACGATCAGGAGTTTCTACGCTGCTCATACTACCCTCATACCGCCTGTACTACGACTCTTTGTTTTTAGTCTCTGGGTTTTTAGTCTCTGGGTTTTTAGTCTCTGGGTTTTTAGTCTCTGGGTTTTTAGTCTCTGGGTTTTTGTTCTCAATGTTGTCATTGGCGTTTTCAATCCGTGATTCAACGGAAGCCATCAACAATCGAACTCCAGCTTTTTGCAATTCATCCTGCCAACACTCATCCAAACCGAGATCGGCCACTACGGTTTGCACTTCCGACAAGCCGCACAGTCGAGCCAAACTGGAATGCCCAAACTTGCTGCTGTCGGCAACTACTATTGTTTGATCCGCACACTGCATCATCGCTCGCTCGGTTTCCACTAACAACAAGTTACTGTTGTAGTAACCACGCCGATCCGCGCCCGCGATACTCAAGACGGCTTTCTGAACATTAAGGCTGTTGAGCATCTGATTGGCATATGGTCCCAAGGAAACGCCCGTGCGAGTATGGACATAGCCTCCGAGCAAAACCAAGTCGACACGGTCGGAGGAAGCAAACAAGTTGGCCACTGGCAAAGAATTGGTGACGACCTGCAAAGGCCTGCCGACCAATTGCCGCGCCAATTCATAAGTTGTGCTGCCGCCATCCAGCAGCACGGTATCGTGGTCCTGGATCAATTCGCTCGCCTTCGCCGCAATACGACGCTTGACATCCCATTGCTCATCGCGCCGGTCCGCAAAGACCTTCACGCCAGCAGAAGCTCCAGTGAAAAAGACGCCACCATGGGTCCGCCTCGCTTCACCCAGCTCCTCCAAGACATCTAAGTCTCTACGGATGGTCGATTCACTCACCGCTAAGGTGTCGCGCAAATCGGGCAACGACACAAAGCCTCGGTTACGAATCAACTCCAGCAGTCGATTACGACGCTCTTCGGTTGTGGAAACGTTACTCACGCCACCCTCGACTGAGTGATTCACCGTATGAAGAAACCTACCCTGATTGAATTGTGTCACAGAAGAGAGAGTTTTCAATCACTTCACGATATAAAAATACAAAAACGAGGCAATTTGTAGGACTAACCTG
>JAUMAI010000433.1:0-3293 GCA_032116775.1 Pirellula sp.
GATTTCGGGTCTGCACGTGGAAATGATCGCGGTGAGTTTGCTTCTCTTTTCGATGTTGCTGCGAATTCCGAGGCGATTGACGCTGTTGAGTACGGCGGTTTTGATTTTGATCTACGCGATGATCACTGGCAGTAATCCCCCTGTGGTTCGGGCAACCGTCTTGATACTTGGTGTCTTGGCAGGGCGTTGGTTGGGAAGAACGGCAAGCGCCTTCAACATGCTTGGTTTGGCGGGGATAGCCTTGTTGGCATATCAGCCATCGTTACTCTTCGATCTCGGTACGCAGTTATCGTTTCTAGCGGTCTTTTGCCTCGTTACTCTCTCGTCGAAACTTGTGGAGTTAGATCGATTGGATAGTTCCGAAGCAGGACGCAATTCAAAAGACGATGAATCTGTTCCCGTGGGCTGGAAGAACCATTTACTGGGTTGGCTACGCACGACATTGTGGCCGTGGATAAATTCCGTAGCTTCTTTAAATATAGGTGTGTGGTTGGCCACTGCTCCATTGGTTCTCTATCACTTTCATGTTATCTCACCCATTGCCTTGTTATTAAACATTTTGCTCTGGCTGCCGGTTTTGGTCGCCATGTTGTCTGGGTTGGGAACGATGCTCTTGGGGTGGGTGCCTGGAGTTGGTGAAGCAATGGGCTGGGTATGCAAGTGGTCTATGCGTTCGATTACCTATCTAGTGGATTGGGGATTTGATATCCGCGGGGGGCATGCCTGGTTACCTGCCCCAAGTTGGCTCTGGCTTATCGGGGCTTATCTATTCATCCTGCTAGCAGCTCTGTGGTTAATGCCAACTCTTCGCCGACGTTGGGTCGCTTTAGCTTTGGTCGGTTTATGGCTGTTGATCGGTTGTGCTGACGGTTTGGTCGGTAAAGCAGGATTGTGGACAAGCGGCGATCGCTACTTACTAACGTCAAACACCAAACCAGGTGAATTGCGAATCCAGATTCTTGATGTTGGTCATGGGTCGGCTGTTATCTTGCGATTACCTGATCAAACGGCGTGGCTTTATGATGCGGGTAGGCTCGGCGATCAACAGCAAGTTTATAAGATGATCAGCCAAGCTCTGTGGGAATTGAGAATTGCGCGACTGGATGGAATGATTCTATCGCATGCCGATGCGGATCATTACAACGCGATGCCAGGTATTATTCGCCGATTTCGCGTCGACCGCTTCGTTACCGCTCCAGAGCAATGGTCGCATCCCAGCATTGCGATCCAGTCTCTGCGTCAGCAAATTCTTCAGCGATCGATTCCTCTGTCCGTCTGGGAAGCAGGAGATCGTTACGAACTAGGTGGCGCTTCAATTCGAGTCCTGCATCCCAACGCGAAACAACTTGATGGGACAGATAATGCTAAAAGTCTTTGTCTGCTCATCGAGTACGCAGGCCGCAGTATTTTGTTGCCTGGAGATCTCGAAAATCCAGGTACTGGCCAACTGCTTTCGCAGCCACCCTTGCACTGCGACTTCATCATGGCTCCACATCATGGCAGTCTCTCAGAGTCTCCAGCTCCGATACTTCAGTGGTGTGATGCAGGCTCTGTTCTAATCAGTGGATCTGAGCGAGCAGATACTGAGGCGGTGAGGAAAGAGTATGGCATTGAAGGTAGGCAAGTACTGGTTACGGCTCGTGCGCATGCATTAGAAATATCTATCTCGCAAGCTGGAAAAGTTGAGTTATCACACTGGGATGATGGAGCCTGGCAAGAATTCGATGAAGCAGAATGGATACGCCAGAAACTTCAATGATATTCAGCGTCTATTCCCAGCCGGGTAATTTTTCCAATTCTTCACGCAGGGCGGTACGAGCCCGCGAAAGTCGACTACGCACAGTGCCAATCGAGATATCCAGAACTTCGGCAATATGTTCGTAGGCAAAGCCATCCATCTCGCGCAGAACCAAAATACTTCGATGATCGTCCGAAAGCTTAGCCATAGCCTGACGAACCATGAGAATGCGTTCATCGCGCAGGATGGGATCATCGGGGGCATCGCCCTCATCGAGCGGCTCGCTGCCGGTAAGCTCTTTATTTTGATCAATAGATACTTCGCCGCGATTACGTCGACGTCGTGACAAAGCACCATTGAGGGCAATGCGGTAAAGCCAAGTGAAGAAGCGGCTTTGACGTTGAAAGGTATTCAGCTTTACGTAAGCTTGAACGAAGGCTTCTTGAACGACATCTTCCGCTTGCTCGACGTTGCTGCAAACGCCAACCATGGCACTAAAGAGTCGGTCTTGGTAGTAGGCTACCAATTGCCCAAAGGCTTGACTGTCACCAGCCAAAGCGGCATCAATGAGACCCTCTTCATCTATCACGGAAGCTACTTACCACTGCGGTTGTTTTGGTTGGGAGGATGAGAACGTTATTATCTTACTCGATCGGACGGCACCGGGCGACGGTTGTCAAACTGGCAGACCTAAAAGTGCTCAGAACGTCAATAAGTCCGGTTTCTCCAAGAAAAAATCGCCGGTCGGTCGTGGTAAAGCTTAAGGAAAAGTTCGATTATCGGGGGTGGTCAGCCCGCATGCACCAAGTCGCGTCCGATTGGGTTTTGGGCTAAGCCAGAGAGGAGAAAGTGATCCACAATATCTGGGCTAGGTTTATTCTCAAGGCGGTTGGATGCGTAGAAGTTTGTTTCGCTCGTTAAAAAGCTAGGAGAAGTTCGCTCCCCAAGCAGGCTTCCAGATCGCCCAGGGATTCCTTACTGCCATCTCGGGAACTCCAGCAACGCAAAAAGCCCCGGAAATATCCCGGGGCTTTTCGGTATCTACGATTTCTAGTTAGCACCAGTTCAATGTTCTGGTCGAAAATCGAGGTGATTATTTCGCCTTAACTTCGATTTTCTTGGCGCCATTCTTAACTGCTTTGGGGAGGTTGACGTGCAACACCCCGGCATCATAGGTCGCCTCAATCTTGTCCTGGTCCACCGCGGTGGGGAGCAAGACCGAGCGCTGGAACTCACCAAAGGTTCGTTCCACACGGTGGAAGCTCTTCTCTTTGGTTTCGCTTGAACTCTCGCGTTTGCCTGAGACCAGAAGTTGATTTTCCCGCAACTCAAGCTTTACATCCTCAGGCTTCACTCCTGGGATATCGACAGTGACTTGATAAGCCTCTGGTGTTTCCGAAATATCGAGAGAGGGTAGAAACCGTCCTGCCTCCCCTTTCTCGGCCAAAGTGCTCATACCCACAGGTCGTCCAAACATCGACTCAAACTCTTTGGCGAGTTCTTCGAAGGTGGAAGCCAGTTGTCGTGCGGGTAACAAAACTCGATTCATTTGCAT
>JAUMAI010000434.1:0-5062 GCA_032116775.1 Pirellula sp.
GGGCCCAGAAGCCCTTCCAAGCGTTCTTCGGCGAAGCTGTTTCACATGTTCAAAACAGGACCGGCAGCAGCACAATAATGGTAGCTCTATGTACTAACTGGCCCTGAATCCTGATTCGCCGAACCATTCTCTAGCATGTAAGCTGCCAATGGGATCGCTATCGACTCCTCAATCACTCTCCGCAGTGGTCGTGCTCCATACTGTGGCTGATAGCCGCGTTCAGCGACCCAATCCAGAACTTCACCATCAACCTTTACTTCCCATTTTCCGTATCGAATGCCAGGGCGTTGCCATAGCTTGGATACTTCACGCTCAGCGATTTCCCGAACATGCTCACGAGACAGAGTTGCAAAGGGGACGATTCGATCTAAGCGTCCCAACAATTCGGGTCTCACGTAGCGACGCACTTCCCGCTCGAAATGCTCGCGATATCCGCTTGATTTTTCGCCTGCGAATCCGGTACCAACAGGTCGAAAGGTTTCAACACCCAGATTGCTGGTCATGATGATGACCGAACTTCGAAAATCTGCTTTGCGACCAGCCGTGTCTGTTAAGCGGCCTTCTCCCAGAACTTGTAGTAAGAGATCAAAAATCGACGGATGGGCTTTCTCGATTTCATCCAACAGTACCAATGAAAAGGGCTGGTCGAGTATCGGACCCGTCAATGTTCCTGATTCATGAATACTAGTTCCAGTCAGACGTCCCAGAGACCAAGGCGTTGCATATTCGCTCATATCCAATCGAACCATGCGTTTCGCATTTCCAAACAGCACTTCGGCAACCGTCTTCGCCATTTCGGTCTTTCCGACCCCCGTAGGACCGATGAATAGAAATGAGGCGAGTGGCTTATCCGGCCGCTGCAATCGCGTTTTAAGCGTGGTGATCATGTCGGAAATTAGTTCCACCGGCTCTTGCTGACCGATTACCCGTGTGCTTAATCGAGTCGTAAGCTCCTGATAGTCAAGCGGTACTTCATGATCGATCAAAAATCTCGGTAAACCGGTATGATTCGAAAAAGCCTGCAGGACCGTCGCGTTGGTGACTCGCTCCCCATTTCCCAGAGATCCGACAATGCTCTTGAGAAGACGCAAGGGAACACCTGGCATTACAGAATAACCGCAATACCTACGACATAACTGATCTAGTTCCTGAATAATCTCTAGCTTGATCTCTGCGGGAATATCTTGGCCTAGAATAGATAGTTCATTCCGTTTTATCTTCACTAAATCTTCGGCGGCCTGTTGAAGCACTTTTATATTGGCCGCTTGCGTGAGCTCATCAACATCGATTCGATTGAAGCAGCGAATCAGAGCTGGATCTTGGCTTTCCAATTGCTGATATTGTTCCGGTGTGCATTCGGCAATCACGCGAACCCTACCACGCTGCATTTCCGGCTTCAGTAAGGAAGCAACACCTGGCTGGTCCTCGATCTTTCCCGCTTCAACTAATTCCAGCAGCGAACCAACGTGAAGAATCCCTTCGATCTTCTTAAGTTCACCCAAAACCTTGTGTAATTGTTCTTGCCACATTCCCCAGCCACACATACCGGAGACTAACTGCGAGCCCCCAGTCGACCACAGAGGTGGAAACTGCGACCTTCGTTCAGGCAAATGCTGGACGATCGCTGTCTTACCAACACCTGCTGGCCCTACTAATAACACGCTTTGCGGTATTGTCGTAGTGAGCGCCGCAGCAACTTGATCCGTTAAGTCATCTCGCTCAAAGACCGGATCCCGAACCCATTGCCTAACGTCGCTGGAAGTTTTTTTTAGGTTGGGCGTCTGCAGCTTTTTTTGCTGGCGAGTGGGTGTAATTCCATTGATGACCGCTGAGGCTGGAAAACGGATTGAGTGCAGCCTGACAAATTTACCAAACAACAAGTCATAAACCGCTTCCAAGCCACCCTCACTACACTTCCTTTCGACTTCAGCTTGGAGTTCTTTAATGAGTTGCTCTGGTATCCACACTGACTCTTTACCAACGATCGTCAAGTCCAAGACTGGCACGAAAAAAGCGTGGTTCTTTTCATCTACCTGCCACTGCACAACATCGATAGGTACCGTAATTTGATTGTTTTCGCGCAGTGACTTTACGATTAACGTCACGTCATAGGATTTGATGTGTGGTACGGCAAGTTGAGCATTATTGCCTGGCATCGGCCTGGCCCAAGTAGCCGGCGATAATTTGCGAAAATGCGAAGGTAGGATAGCTCGAATACGAGATAACAAACGCTTCTCGCTCGATCCCATCTCGTCGATCTTCAAGGGTGGTAACGAGCGAGCGCGATAGATATTTTTCGCGATTTGCTCAATCGCTAAAAAGATTCGAGGACCTATGGTTGCTGGTAGGATATCATCTCGTTCTTCAATAGACATAGGACCGCCGTGGTGAATTCAGGATGCAAAAACCTTCGGTCACAGGCGTCCCAATCGCTGATTCGCAAATACTCCATCACAATTGGAGGAGACTCGCTAACGCCAATGCGGAGCGAACCTTGCTCTAGGAAAAATAGTTCTTGCTTCCTGCAGAACTTCGCGCCACCCCGGATCAGGATAACGACTGGAAATATGGATCAGGACCAAATCCTCAACCTCTGCCTGCGCAGCAAGTTGAGCCACTTGCTTCGCCGTCATGTGATGATGCTTATCCGCCAAATCTTGGTCTGCCGATAAGTATTGCGATTCGCAAACCAAATGTCGACAGCCGCTAATTTTTTTAGCAAGTTCTTTCCGATCCGCGTCAGAGACCCAGAAATCCGATAAGTAGGCAATCGAACCTCCCGGCGTCTCGGTAATCACTCGCTCTCCCACCTCCCCAAGAGAATACCCCCCTGACTCACCTTCAATGATTTGATGCAAGTCGAGCCCTTCCTTCAGTTGCTTCAACCATGGACCAGGCTTTAAACCTAGTGCTTTCAGGCGATCCATATCGATATTGCGCCGAGTCTTTTCCCGAACGACGTAACCGATGGATAGCGTTCCATGATTCAGTGGGATTGCCTGTACCTGGTAGCTAGGAGAGTCGACAATGATCCCGTCATGCACACTATCCTCGTCTCGATGCATCACCTCAAAAGCTTCAGAGAGTTCAAAGCGATAGCGTTCTAGACGATTTGCATCAATCGCATGTACGCAGGCGGTCCCTTTTAAATCGCCATGCAAATTCCACAAATATCCACGAAACCGATGCTGCAAGATTTTTGCAGCACCGCTAGGACCCCAAAAAATATTTTTTCGAGGGCGATCGTAATTACTGCGAAAGTAGCGATCGAATCCCGCAATATGATCCATATGAAAGTGCGAGAAGAACAGATGCTCAATCTCACGCAATTCCGCAAACTCGACTCGCTCTAAGCACCCTTCCCCGCAGTCAAACAACAAGCGATGAGTTGACTGCCCTGAGTCGATTCGTACCAGGAGAGCATTATCTTCCAGCGGGTTTCCCAGAATTTCAAACTGCAGTGCCATCGTAGCAATCTCACAAATGGGCTGATTTGCTGGTCCCGCGAAATTCCTCGAAGTGCCATCTCATCGATGCCATCGAGTGCTCTCGCCTTAAAGGGAACACAGACCACCTGCCATACAACCTAAAACCAAATGTTGCAGCGTCTGGAACAGAACTTCAGGTTTGCGGCCGAGCTTGGTAAACCGAAAGAAACGCTACAATGTTGAGAGCCCGATCTTTCAGCCTGGTTCACCAAAAAATCGGGCGATCTATTTATGAGAAGCTAATTTGAGTATTGCTACTGAGGAAGTTCTGGAGCAACTGGACTACCACAATCTTTACGCCCACTTCCTTCCAATCGACTGATCAGCTTTACTTCCATGTCGTTGTTGCACAGAATCTGACACGACAAACGGACGCCGCTTAGATTTCGAGCAGCCAGCAAATCTTTCTCTGCCTTATTCATGGCATCGGGTTCACCAGAAACAAACTCAACCCGACAAGTCGTGCAACGCGCGTTACCACCGCAAGCATGCAATTGATCAGTACCTGCTTCCTCACGCATAGCCAGTACCAACCGCTTACCAGCAGGTACCTCAAACGTTCCCACTCCCGTTACAGTTAACTTAGGCATTTTCAAATATCCTTTAATTGACGAAACCAAACCGTCTACGATTCCATATCGAATAACGCATTCGTAAATGCGACGGGATCGAATACCTGCATATCGCCAATTTGTTCGCCAACTCCGATGAACTTCACTGGCAAATTGAATTGTTGTCGAATGGGAACCACGACACCCCCTTTCGCTGAACCATCCAGCTTAGAAAGGATGATGCCGGTACACCCGGCAGCTGCGGAAAAACCTTTGGCTTGACTGATCGCATTCTGTCCAGCCGTGGAGTCCAGCACTAATAACACCTCATGAGGTGCATTCTCGATCTGCTTCCCAATAATGCGCCGAATCTTATCCAATTGCTGCATCAAGTTCGTCTGCGTTTGCAAGCGACCAGCCGTATCGATAATGCAAATGTCAAAGCCTTCATTCTTAGCTCTTTCAGCCGCTTTGTAGGCCACCGTTGCAGGATCAGCCCCCTGCTCTCCCTTGACAATCGCACAACCAATTCGTTCGGACCAAATCGATAGTTGTTCTACTGCCGCAGCACGGAATGTATCACCTGCTCCCAAGAGAACTTTTTTGCCATCTTGAGTCAAACGATTAGCCAGCTTGGCAATCGAAGTGGTCTTTCCAGACCCATTAACTCCAACCACCAATATCACAGTCGGTCCTGCTTCGGCCAGCTTCAACGCCGTTTCACCTTGCTGTAATTGGCTGAGCACTTGCGAACGAATGACAGCCAATACATCGCTTAGGTGAACAACACGACCTCGATATTCGTTTTGTATCTGTTCTCTGATTTGTGTCGCTGTTTGCGTTCCGATATCGGAACGAATCAAGATCGCAAAGAGCTTCTGCAAGAAATCCTCATCAACCAACTGCCCTTCCGACTTCCATAAATCACGAATGTCAGTTTGCAACAGCTTGGCAGTTTTGTTCAACGCCCCGCGAAGCGAAGCAAAAAAACCGCCCGACGAGGTAGCCTTCTCCGCCGACTTG
>JAUMAI010000435.1:0-12609 GCA_032116775.1 Pirellula sp.
AAATATCGCCAACGATGCCACTGCCACTCGTGCCTGGGCAATCGCGATGGCGCAATCAACAGACAGCACCATTGATGGATCCACCCGCTTTAAGCCGTGGAGCTACCTCGAGCGCTGCAAAACCGACTAAAAACTCAGCGCCAACCGCACGACCATCTGCTCCAGCGGTAGGAACTGGCACTCGCAGCACCGATCCTGCGAATAACAAACCAACCATCAACAATAGGACGACCACCAGTCGCTCCTCGACTGCTAAAGCTCCAGCTACTCCACAGGGTAACTCGATCGGTAGCAGTAAAGTTCCCACACCGCCAACTTCAATACCCAAGCCTCCGACGGCATTGAAATCAACCTCGCCAGAAAGCATCGGTTCCACTCCAAACAAGGGAACCGACAACGCCACCGCAGATTCCAAGAAGGCCGCAGCAACTCAAACAGCGACTCAACCATCGAAAACCAATTCATCTCGTAAGAGTGCCACTGCTAATAAGTCTAATACTGAAACGACTCTTCCCAAGGCGAGTGTAACGGAATTAGAAGAGGGACGATTGAAGCTTTCAGATCAAGCTACTTTACCCAGTGCTGATCTTTCTGCTTCTAGTCCTGAAGCGGGACCGTTGGTGAGCAAGAAGCTTCCACCGAGCAAAAGCAAGCCGCCGAAAACAAATGTACCTACAGCAACGACTACATCTACCGAAGCAACCCAAGAAAATGCAACTACAGCTGAGCATACCCCTTCGGCGGAAGATAGCGACCCGAAGAGTGCCTCCGATTCAGCGCCCGAAATTGTTGCCAGTGGCTCGCCATCTGACCCCAAGATGAGCCCATCGACATCTCCCCAATTAAGTCTAGATGTTGATAGTACGGCTAAGCCTTCCGACAGCGATATTCCAGAAGCGACTTCCGCTTCACAGACCAAACTAATCGACATGGAAATCCCATCGGTTCTGGTACGCCTTTCCGGTCCTAGTGATATTCCGGTCGGTCGCAAGGGTGACTACGAATTGATCACCAAGAACACTGGGATTATTCCACTCAATGGTGTGATTGTAAGAATGGATATCCCCAAGGGCGTAAGTGCAGAACTTGCTGCCGAAGCTAAAGATAGTGTTCAGCTGGAAAAAATGGAGGATGGTTCGGTCGCCCTATTGTGGCAAGTGTCCGAACTAACTCCTGATCAATCTCAGAAATTGCCGGTCAAGCTTGTCGCATCCGAAGCGCGTAATTTTGCCATTGCGATGGAGTGGACAGTACTACCGCAGAATGGACAAATGTTGGTCAACGTACAACAACCAGCGTTACAGATTGGTCTGGAAGGACCAGCTGAAGTGAATTACGGTGCCCCACAGATGTATCGCCTGAAGGTAAGTAATCCGGGCACCGCTCCCGCGGAAAATGTAGTGCTCAACATGACTGCTGAGCCATACGGATCCAATTCCAGCCCACTCGGGACAATACCTGCGGGTAGCCATCGAGTGGTCGAAGTCGAGTTGACCTTCCAGCAACGCGGCAAGCTGAAGATAAAAGCGGAAGCTGTAGCTACCGACCTAAAAACTTCCTCTGAAATAGACGTGCTTGTTCGTCAAGCTATGTTGGAAGCGACTATCACCGGTGTTGAATCAGAATACGTGGGAGCGACCGGTAGCTATGAATTCAAGCTATCGAATAAAGGCGATACCGCAGCCGAAAACGTGGTAGCTCAAGTTGAACTTCCCGAGGGCGTCAAACTGAACCAGTTACCGTCGGGAGCTCGGTTGAGTGGTCGCAATCTATTGTGGGAAATCAATCAACTTGCAGCTGGACAAGATTTAAACCTTAACTTTGACACAGAGTACTTAGCGGCTGGTGAAAAACTCTTCCAAGTTACTTGTCGCGGTAGTGCGGGTGCTTCGGTAGTCACCCAGACCAAGACCCTGGTTGAGGCAGTTGCAGATTTGAAGCTCACGCTGTCTGATCCACCATCTCCATCACCCATTGGTGAAGAAGTGGTATACGAGTTGGAGATTGTGAATCGCGGTAAGCAATCAGCAAACAATGTGAAGATTATTGCCCAGTTCTCGGAAGGTATTGAACCCTCTAGTGCTATTGGCTCTGAACATAAAATCGTGCCAGGCCAAGTATTGTTCGAGCCGATTCAGAGCATCGCTGCAGGGGGTAGTGTGAAATTACAAGTCCGGGCACTCGCATCCCAGGCTGGCGTTCATCGCTTCCGTGTAGAAGTGCAAACTGATGATGAAGAGATTCATCATGTATTAGAGGAATCAACGCGTTACACACAAACAGCTGCTCGGCCAACAGGTACCAAGTTGCGATAAGCTCACAATAACGCTTCGATTCACGCTATAAAAATAGTAAAAGCGATGGCCTCATGATCCAAAGAGGTCCATCGCTTTTTCTTTTGAACGAGAGAGAAGTGTTATTTGCTCTTGCTCTCGGCTTGAGCCAACTCACTAGATACCGGATAGGCAGGTATCGTTAATCGATCGATGGGTAATTCAAGCATGTTGGTCAGAAGCAGTTCTTCGACTAGTGGCTCACCCAGTCGTTCATCGATTACCTTTTTAAGGGCCGCCTTAATCTCAATCATGGCTGGGTCGCGTAGCAGGGCAGGCTCCGCTTTGCGTAAGTATTGCTCAGCAGCCTCATGAATCATCCAGTAGTTCTGCTGCAAGGTGTTACGGCCCTGAAATCGGCGGCTATGCGGAAGAATGGCGTGTAGTTGAAATTTCGTACAAGTCGTTTTGTCGGCAGAAATAATGGTGAACTCGCCGAGAGAAAATTCGCGACTAGCAGTGGTTTGTAAACGACTTGCCTGTGAACGAATGTAGCCGATGATGCCACCGTGAATAATCACGAGCAGCAACACAAGCCCAGCGATCCAGTAACGACGAAAAAAATCGGCCATATAACCACGTTTTCAGCTAGCGTTTCCGACCTAGGTCGCAAATTGCTTCACATCAATCGCCCGGTAAGCAGAAACACTCACCAAGACTATTGGAACATCACTCAAAACGTAGGTTACAACTACAAACAAGCACGCTCAGAAGAAAATTTACTCGAAAAATAACCCCCCGAGAGCGCAAGCGATCCAGCATCGCAATCCTTACAATCGTTACACACGTAACTTGCATAAGCTCACGGCTTAGTGAGATAACCGCCAACAGCCTCAATCACCTCAAGGCTGTGCGGCTCCTTCTGCAGAATCCTCGGTTCCAGTAAGACGCTGTAACAAGCGAGCACGAATTCGATTCCCAGCCTCTTGGGAGGTGGGAGTTTTCCGTAACTGCTCAATGGCTTCAGTATATTTTCCATCCGCTTCGTACGCTCGAGCCACATTGTACCAAATACTGCTTTGCCAGCGCTGCGCACCCTTGAGAGTTTGGGCTCTCTTAGCCAACCAATTCAAGGTCGCATCGTAGTTGGCTTGATCATAATGCAGCAAACCGATCAAAACTGTTGCATCAATTTTTGCTTCACGGTAGACCATACTCGCTTGTTCGAGCCGAGCTTCAAACTTCTCTAATGGCTCGTTAGCGAAACGTTCAACTCCCATCATATTCTGCAAGCTGGAATCATACTTTAGATTGTTCAAATCCTCCTCGGGTATACGACAATCCATGTAATGCTTCATCGCACCATCTTCATCTAAGCTATTCTCCCATTTCCCAAACAAGTGTTCGTATTTCGCTTTCAGCAGAGGCGTGTCGTTCAGATACAGTAGAAACTTTTGATTGTATCGAAAAGTGAATTCATTCTCTTCTTGCAAACGCTTCTCCAAATCTTCCGCATAAACTCGAGCGAGAATTGGGAGACTCCAGGATTTGACAGCGGCAAGCTGAGGTAGTTTTTTGAGACGTTCAGCCAGTCCATCGACGTCCAACCACAATTCTGTCCTGAACTCACTAGTCAGACTTTCTTGCAGTCTTTTCATACGGCCAGAGATCATCGAAGGATCAGCATCAACCAACGCCACGACACTCTTAATTCCCTTGGAATCTAATGGATATTTAAACAAACCAGGGATGTTTAAGCGACGAAGAATGGATTCGTCTTCCTGCGCCTCTCGCAAAGTTGCAATACCTTTTTGATCTGGTCCAGGTATGGGCAAGCCAAGTTTCGAATCGAATAGAAAAATCTCATCTTCGATCAATACCCCCATCAACCAAACGGAGTTTGGCGCGATCGAGTCTGCTGCTCCAATCGCTAGCCAAACCGTTGGAATATTTCTCTGCCTGGCTAATTCACTAAAAACTCTTCCGCGTTCTACGAAGTCACCTCTTCCATAAATCAACGTCTGCCAAGGAAGCTGACGATAGCCTAAACCGTTGTCGGTGACAGGCAGGCGAGGATCCTTTGGCAGGACCTCAACATCACCAGCATCTCCTTCAAGCTGAACATTACGGATAGTCCAATCAAACAGCTTAAAGGCTAGTTGTAACTCGCTTACTCCACTCTCACTGAGTTTTTTTCCGCTCGCCAGCGCGGGAGCATCGAGCCATGCTTTGAGGTACGCAGCGGAGACATTAGTGGCTTGAGACCAATTGGCAACAGATGAAAAAAGACGGCTTTGAGTTAAGTGAGTAACATCGGCGCTTGTGAATTCCCGACTGTCAACTCTGGCCAAGGGAGGATAGTTCCGGACATCTTCCGGCAAGGTTTTAATAATTTCTGGGATACGCGTGGCAGATATATCATTGCGATCGGTCACCATCCAGGCATTGAGCTGATAGCCGATTTCTTTAGTGGCTTCGGAACGATTAAAATCTGCAATTTGATCAGTGAATCGCATCGCTTCGCGTAGATTCTCTGTCTTGGTCTCTTGGGCGACCACTTGCTGCTGGAGTTGATCGGCAGTTTGTTGGCCTTGCGGTTTACAACCGACCCAGACAGCAAGTGCCAACAGTAACAAGAAAGAATAAATTATCCTTGCCATTTACGGACTAACTCCCCGATCATTTGAAGTCGACGCAACACACCTTCGAACTGATCCAATGGAATCATGTTTGGACCATCGCTGGGTGAAGAATCTGGTTCTGGATGAGTCTCAAAAAATAAGCCATCAGCCCCAATGGCTGTGGCAGCCCGAGCTAGAGGTTCTACCATCGCACGATTGCCACCAGTAGCCCCACCTAATCCACCTGGTTGTTGTACGCTGTGTGTTGCATCAAAGATCACAGGCGCACCGAGCGATTGCATGATCGGTATCGCTTGCATATCGTTGACCAACCGGCCATATCCGAAGAATGTCCCACGTTCGCAGAGCATGGTTCCGCCACTGCCGTGTTGCTGGGTCTTTTCTAAGACATATCGCATATCGGTGGGGGCCATGAACTGCCCCTTTTTAACGTTGATGACCCTGCCGGTTTGCGCTACCGCAATTAGCAAGTCGGTTTGGCGAGCCAGAAAAGCTGGTACCTGGAGAACTTGGCATACTTGAGCGACGCTGGCAGCCTGATCAGGTAGATGAACGTCCGTTGTAACCGGTATCCCAAAGGCTTGTTTCACCTTTTCTAAAATCCGCAAGCCATCGTCGAGGCCAGGACCACGAAAACTGCTCACACTCGTTCGATTGGCTTTATCGAAAGACGCTTTGAATACCAGTGGCAAACCCAAACCAGTTGTAATCTTGTGTAAGCGTTCTGCAATTCTGAGAGTCAACTCTTCCGTCTCGATCACACAGGGCCCTGCGATGATCAACAATGGATTTCCTGGACCGCATCGATACGAACCGATGCCTACCTGTGGAACCGATTTAGCTTGATCGCCCGAACTCATTAATGTGATCCCTGAGTCATCCCTAATCTTCATGCCAAACGTTGTAGGAGTGCCGCAGCAACGTCCAGCAACTTGGCTCCACCCTTTGCATCTTTCTGATCGCGGCTACCAACCAACGAATTCACCACAACTTCAAGATATTGATTCTTACACGGTCAACTTGCCCCGGTTCAAATACTCCCTCAAAACCTGCTCTGTCCTGCATGCTAGAAGTTTTCTTTAGTAGCTTTCCTTACGCTTGGTTCTAGCTCGAAGTTGCAGCGAAAAATGGATTATTGGGGTACGATCAAGCTCACTCGATGAGGAATCACCTCGATCCTAACCGGCAGCATTCCACCATAATCGCCATCGACTTGGTAAGGAACCTCATGGCGAGACTCCAAGTCCAAAGCTTCACACTTTCCGATCCTACAATCGGACAGCTTTTTGTGCGATCGCGTGAAGATAGCCCAAAGATAAGCTAATCCACGCCAAATGGAACCACCTCGGAATGTGCAAACGTCCAATAGCCCGTCGTCATCAATCGCATGTTCCGCGATGGGTAATCCTGCAGCATATCGAGGAACATTAAATACGAAGACCCATTTGGCGGTAAAATTGTCAGCAGTAGGGGGGGGAATAGGGGCTGTATTGAAACTCTGGGAACTTACCCCCTCCGAAATCAGATGGGTGTCGGACATTCCTCGCCAAGAGTCACAGCGAACCGAAATTGTGGGATAGCGGTAGCTCATCAAGGTTCGCCAAATGGGTTTGGCCCAACTCCAGCGACTGATATGCCCCCGTCTTTCAAGATGCATCCGAGCCACCACAGCGGCGTCAAACCCACAACTCAACATGACCAAAAACAGGCGGCCGTTCGCTTGCCCAGCGTCAATCCGAACGACTCTTCCGGAACGTATCAACTCAACCACAGACCCGATTTCTGCAGAAAGTCCGAAATGCTTAGCCAGTAAATTCTCGGTTCCCAATGGAACCACTAAGATGGGCACTGAGGCAGGGACTCGATTCACGACCGCCGCCAGAGTCCCATCCCCGCCGGCTGAAATAACAGCTTTCAACTCTCCCTTTGCCAGCAATTCACTAACCAAAGCTTGCCAGCGGGCTAAATCGTAACAAAGAATGGGGGTGAATCCGGCGGACTCCAAAGCTTTATGGAGTTTTTCGAGCATCGGCCGTCGATCCACCGCGCCGCTATGCGGATTGGCAGCAATTAAGATTGCTTTCGCTGGGGAACTTTCTGTTTTCATCCCTTCACTCTGCAATCGACACCTCAAAACCGCTCAGTTTCCAAAAACAAAATAAAGAAGACGGGTTAAGTTTACCGATTCTACAAACTGTGTCGGGGGGCACACCGTCTTTATTGTTAACCAGGTACGTTGTCGGGACGGTGTACATAACAAGCCGGTTTATTGCGCGTGATTCGCTGTCCGTCGCAATGCTTTCAAAAGTTCCGACGGTGAACATTGACCGTCGTTTTCCAGCCCCAACCCTACATCTGACACCAACGAACTCCCATGCTTGGCAACAGGCCGCTAACCCCGTCTAGTCCGGTGAACATCGTAGCATACTTAGGCTTAATTGTTCTAAGTGTCGCAACAATGTGCGGCTGCAGCCTTTTTCCAGATGTCAGACACAAACCGCAGTATTCTAACCCATTCCCCCAACTGACCCGGATCGCCATCATCCCATTTTACAATCAGAGCGATGAGCCGACTCTGGATGGTCGAGAAGTTGCCACGGCTTATTACAACGAATTGCAATCAATCCCAGGCTTCGAAGTGCTTCCGGTTGGTGTCATTGAAAATGCCCTAAAAGCCCTTGGGAAAGAACCGCAAACCGGAAGTGAATTTCAGGAATTCGCTCGCTTTGTGGGAGCCGACGCTGTCTTGGTCGGAGCAGTTACGGATTACGACGCCTATTATCCACCACGCCTTACGATGCGTGTGAATTGGTATTCCGCCAACCCAGCCTTTCACCCTATTCCGGCAGGCTATGGCTTACCCTGGGGCACCAAAGAGGAAAAGAACATTCCTTCGTGGATTAAACTAGAAGCAGAGCGTGAACTGGCAAAGAAGCAGCTCGAAACGCAAACGCCTGAATGGTATGAACCGGCGGAAGAGGTTCAGCCCGAGCCAGTCAAAACAGAAACCGAAACCCCCGAACAACTCGCTGCAGATCTCCAGTTGATTCAGGAGTTAATGACTGACGAAGCCGACACCCCAACCGATCCCTACACGGAAGCATCCAAACCGCCAGCCCCTCCAGTTGCCCTGCCAGAGCCGATCGAAACAGAACCGCTCGAAACGGCCAATGAGGAATCTTCGCCAGCCGTCGCATCTGCCGATGTCCCTGCCACCGAGAGCGGTTTGCCAGCAAATTGGCCTGATCCACAAGGGTTCATTCCTGCAGGTCCAGCAGCATCACGCCCCCGAGGAGCTGCGCAGTACGAGCCAATCATCAGTCACATGAGAGCTTATAACGGTCATGACGAAGATATCACTCGCCGCCTGGAAGAATATTATTACTTTCGGGATGACGCCCGCAGATCAGGTTGGCAATCGTATCTCAAACGCAGCGAAGACTTTATACGTTTTTGCTGTCATATGCATCTCACGGAAACGCTCAGCGCACGCGGCGGAGAGCTAGAAAGCCGCATGATTTTCCGCTGGCCAATTGGCCGATACCAGCGATAGGGCGTGATGCAGGTCGAACATGGTGCTTCCGAACTGGACAGTCACCAGGCTAATTCGACCTCGATAGAGATGACAGCATTCACCGGGATGAACTTCGCCCGATCCATTGGATCGCAAGGGCGAAAGCAAGGAGGCTCGCGATGGGACAGGAAATCAACGTCTTAGCGTTGGTCAAAGGGGAAGAGAAATACATTTTCTTATTCGATGACTCGCGGCGAACTGAAACCTTGCGGATGTTGGGGCGATTTGCAGCAGACCCTGATTTGAGTTTCTCTTGGTACGATGCGGCTGTTTTAGGCCAGAAAGTTCGACAGTCGATACCGACTTCGGACAGTGCTACAATCGAAGCGATGAGCGAGGCGATTATTCCATCCAACAATGGTGCTAAGCCTAACCGGTCTCGTCGTTTCAATCTTCCAACATCTTAGCTCGCTTGTGATTCGTTGGAAGGGTTTGGATCCACCGTCCGTTGAGGATCGTTAAAATGCATTCGGAGATTGCTCAATTTCTCCGTTATCTAGATGTCGAAAGAAATGCGTCGACACTAACGATCAAATCTTATCGCGAAGACCTGATCGACTTAGCTGATTTTCTTGCCGACCAGCAAGGGCGCGGTTCACTTAAACCGGATGATGTGACTCCGCGTGACCTGAGAGGTTACGTTTCAGCCTTGCACGACGCTGGCTACGCCCGCACCAGCATTTCACGCAAACTCGCTTCGCTTAGAAGTTTTTATAAGTTTGCCCAACGTCAGGAATTGGCAACCACAAATCCTGCCAAACCGTTACGCAATCCACGGGGCCAACGAAAACTGCCTCACTTTCTGACCAGTGACGAGGTAGAACGACTCCTGAACGCGCCTCCGCGAGACGATGTTCTAGGACTGCGTGATCGGGCCATTCTGGAGACCATGTACTCCGCTGGTTTGCGTGTTAGCGAAGTTGTAGGCTTGAACGATGGTGATATCGATTTGACGGAGGGCTTAGCTCGCGTTCGAGGTAAAGGACGCAAAGAACGCATGAGTCCACTAGGCAGATTTGCGATTTCAGCTCTGCATAAATATGCCTACCATCGCGAGAGGTCACCCAAAGAACCGACAGGAAAAATGGCGCCGGTTTTTGTCAATCGATTCGGCCGCCGCCTAACGACTCGCTCCGTGGCTCGCATGCTCGAAAAATACATCAAACAGACTGGATTAGATCAACGCACAACGCCCCACACCTTGCGTCATAGCTTTGCCACTCATCTGCTCGATCGTGGGGCAGACATTCGCAGTGTCCAGGAATTGCTCGGTCACAAGAGTTTAGTAACAACTCAGATCTATACGCACCTAAGCACCGCCAACCTGAAAGAGGTTTACGAGCGGGCCCACCCAAGAGCGAAGAAAGACTAATCGACAAGGCATCTTCAGCTACAAGATGCCTTTCATATCGGCGATCCCCAAGGGTTCGCGAGTCGTGAACGGTTCGCCATAACGAGTGCCAATCATTTTTCCCCAGTAAGCAGCCTCGTCACGAAATCGATCGAGCGGATGTGGGTCAAGGTGTGACCTGCCAGTGACAAACTGGCTTTCGTAAGCTTTGATGGAAGCAAACTTTCTTTCCCAAGTACCGGAGATATCAAACACGAACGCTGGCTGCAAAACACTTTTTAAGTGAATACAGTAATAGTAAAAAACTCGTGAGGGATGAAAGGGCTCTCCCGCTAAATCACTGTTGGAAAGCTTGGCCCAAAACCTTGCAGCTTCGATCAAAGCCGTCGCGGCGGTGTGATCTGGATGAGCATCTTCCCAATAGGGAGCGAAGAGCCATCGCGGTCGAACTAAACGAAAAAATCCAGCCAAGCGATGACGATTCTCGAGCGTCGCTTCGAGATACCGATTGCGAAGCCCAAGATTCCATCGCAGCTTGACTCCTAATATGGAAGAAGCCTGCGCCGTTTCAGCGGCTCGTTTTTCCGGGGTGCCGAATGGGGTCGGTTCGCCATTGGTCAGGTCGAGTATCCCTACCTTGAGCCCTTGTTCGATCCACCGCGCTATGGAACCACCCATGCCGAGTTCCGCATCATCTGGATGGGGAGCAATAACAAGCACATCGAGTCCCTGTTGTTGAAAAGACTCAATTTCGGCCGGCAGTGGCCATGTATTTATTCCATATTGAGCGTTTGGTGAATCCACCGCAGTTCTTTCTCAACGAGTTATTTCAATTGGCTAAATTCAAGTCGGCTTGACGATCATGGCGCCGAAGACGGCACTTCCAAGGGAAGACGATAGCAGGCAGCCTGCTCACCATTTCGAACTAGCAGCAAGTCACGCGCAAGAGCAGGATTATTCCAAGTCATTCCTTCTAATGCTTGAAATTTATAAAGCTCTTTAAATTCATTAGGATCAGCCTTAGCGATTGCGACGTTCCCATCTTCAGCGACGATTAATAGATATTCACCGACCAACATAATCTGACCGTGGCGATATCTTTTGGCTTTCCATTTCCGTTCACCGGTAGCCAAATCAACACATTCCAAAATCCCATCGCTAAGACCAAACGCATAACCTGCGTGTAAGACGACATTCGTGAACTTCGTCTTTAGCACAGCATTGTTCGCCCAAATTTTTTCGCACTTCCACGTTTCGGCTGAGTCCTTGGAAAGTTTAAGGAGTGCAGCTCCACCACCATATGCCTTACTTAACAACAGCGATTCATCACTAACCGCAACTGGCTGAGACACATTGGCAGCCCCGTTACTTGCCCCTGGCCATGGATAATCCCACAATAAGGTTCCATCTTCGATGCGATGACCGGAGACCGACGTTTCATTGACCGAAACGATCTGCTCTGTACCCAACAGCGTAAGCAGGGTAGGGGAGGCATAACTGACTTGCGAATTTCCGCTGCGCCACAATTCCTTTCCCGTGAGATACTCAAGGCAAATAAGAGATACAGGTTTAGCGTCAGTCGCTCCACCCAGCGGAACCACGACCTTGCCCGCAACAAATAGAGGTGAAGAGGATCTACCCCAGGCAACATCCTTTTCCGCTTGTTCACGAGTGATACCCGCAATCTGCAGCAAATCTATTTCCCAAAGCTTCTCACCATTCTGAAGTTTTACCGCCACCAAGATGCCGTTCGCCCCTTGAGCAAACACAACACCTTCCGCGATGGTTGGCGTACTACGCGGCCCCACACCTCCCAGGCTAGTGGCATGACGACTTGGCCATTGATAATCCCAGAGTCTTTTACCGGTCGAAAGTTCATAGGCCCTCAAACACTCCGCTTCGTCCGATTGCTCGAGAGTGACAGCAATATTTCCAGCCACGCTGAAGGCGGACCAACCGGCACCGATCGCTTGCTTCCACAGTAACTGCGGAGACTTTGAGTCCCAGGTTGTTGGATCAGCCAGTTTTATGTGTGTGACCGTGGCCCGACGATCAGCCCCTAAAAAGCCCGGGTAGTCGTTCAGCGATGACGATAAAACGGCAGCAGGCTCCAGATCCGCAGTCTTTTCATCGAGCGGTTTAGCCTCGCTTATGACAACTGTAGCAGATTGCTGCCAGCGGGGACGAAAGCGAGGTACTAATTCGGAATCGACTCCGATCGGCTGATAGAAGAGCAGAGCAACAGCAGCGGCGACGAAAGGGACAGCGATGATCGCCAACTTAAATCGAACACTAGCTCGGCTAATGCGTAACCAGGTGGAAGCGACGGTAACACAGATCACAAACCCACAAATCAAGGTGACAATGTTTGCAATTGCGAAGTCAAATCGCTCGGCTGTTAACCGAGCGATTATGATTCCTGCAGTAGCTAAAACAATCAGCAAAGGAGCTAACCAACCAATACGCCGAACCAGTGATGACACGCCGATGCACTCCGTGATTTTGGTTTTCTAACGTACTCCGAGCAGGCACAAGCATGACCTTTCAAAGTCCACTAACATCTTAACCCACCAGGCAAAGCTACGCGCAGTATAGCAGAATTCGTGCCGTATGTATGAAGAGACCTTGGGCGAGCAGCGGAACATGGTGCTTCACAAGATCTGAATTAAGTATGTCGCTGTGCGTAGTCAAAGCACCGATGCGAAGGATATTGCCTACTTTTTCAATCCCTTTCATAGCATCGATCCCACTGATATCGATCAATATTTG
>JAUMAI010000435.1:12619-13316 GCA_032116775.1 Pirellula sp.
AGCAGAGAATTGATTACCACTTACGACTGCTTGATACGAGTAATATCCCATGACTGGTCCAAGCTTTTTCGAGCCTGCCAAAATTAGCTTGCCACCATCCTGACCGACAACGTTGAGTTGCATTTGGTAACGGAAAGGTATGACCTTAAAAAATCGGCCCGTAAACCGCGCGGAATAACTTCCATCCGCATTGGGACGGATATCTGCTTTGAGTGGCCCTCGATGACCGGTTGTCTCGCTCGACCAACCTCCCGACCATTGGCCAGTGAGCGAAGGGGGCTGCTCCGATACAACCTCACTCGTCACGACACCGCCATTTTGCGCAACCGCTGTGTCAGCGCTTTGAGCTTGAATCTTTCCGGTCAATAGAGTGACTGTTAACAACCCCCAGATTAGCAAAAACTTTGATGTACTGCAGTTTGCGATTTTCGAATGACTCATAGCTGAAACTTTCGCGAGCAAAAACAGAATTCTGATATAAACTGTGTATTTCCTATTTTACTTCGCATGCAAGCTTTCGCCCTCTCAACCAGAGCCTAGCAATTCGGAATCGCGCTCTTTTAGTCGCTGGAAGTCCCAATTCTAAGATCCAAGCCTCGGAAGCGCCCGCATAGGGAGCGAAAGTGCAGCAAATGCCCCTCTATTTTTAGGGTAAATCAGACCTTTTGAAGCTCAATTCCCCCACACCAAGTCACAG
>JAUMAI010000436.1:0-6810 GCA_032116775.1 Pirellula sp.
CGAACGGTGCCGAATCTTCTTTGAATCCTGTGAATGACTCATCTACGGTACGACCCTCTGGAAGCATCATGTGCGCTCTTATCGCTCCATACTTGAGGATTAGCTCGCGGAGGTTTCCGTAATTTCGTTCTGAAAGGCGCCCGTAGCTACTCCGAGCGAGTGCTTGAAAGACGCGAAACACAAGCACAGATTTCCGCACTTCAACCTCTTCAAATCCGAAGCTTCCTGAGACTTCAGGAATTGGATCCCCTGCATCGATGTTTTCAAGAATGAATCGGTCTTTTTGATATGGCTCCCACTGTTTAATTCCAAGAAAATGGCGCGGTCCAAGTTGGAGTTTCGCTTCTTTAAGTGTCGGGTAGACTACGCAAGGTACAGAATCGGGGACACGGTTCTTTTCGGACGCCTGGGTTGCAGCCTTTTCCCAATCTTCCGCGTTACTTAGATTCATTCGAATATTTGGGTCGCTAAGTGAAAGGAGGGCGGTCAGACGGCGATTACCCTCGACTACCAAGTATTTTCCCGATGGCATTCCTTCGTCGGTAACGCTGAGAAGGCTTGTGGCGTCCCATCCAGTTGCCGCGATACTGTTGCCAACCTCGATTGGATCAAATTCGTCATTCATGGTTTGGGCGATTACAAGTTGCGCCTGCCCATTTAGCGGGGTCGACATTCTTGGGTTGCAGTCCCAAAGAAGCAGATCAGACACTTTTATGCTTTGACTTTGTCGAACTGTTGCTGCCATAGATCCTCCTCTTTATTTACTCTCTATACCTAATTGATTGTGAAGCTGCCACCGGCTATGTGGAGTATCGGTAAAACGTGCGTTACCCCCGGCTCCGTTTCAATAACCCCAAGGTAAAGACCACAGCTGTTAAGCCTTTCAAATTCCTTCCACTCTCCATGACTGAGCAAACCTACGAAGAAGCCCTTCGAATCAAGTCTGACCCGCTGCGGTTGCTCCGCAATCTTCCACTTACCTCCTGCTTCTCTAAACCGCTCCATAAATCGTTGAACCATCGGTAACCCAAAAGCAAGCGTGGATACGGCCTGATTACCCTCGGGTTCCAAAACTGGCCAGGCAGCGAGGATCCGTTCGGCTCGGTCGTAGTCACGGTTTTCAAGTGCTATCTTGAGCTCCGTACCAACTCGTCCCCAAACGTCATTTGCTGGTGGTTTTGACGGATACCAGGGAGAACGCCGCACGCGCGAACTGTTCCCAGAGATGTTGGCGGTAGCCGAAAGGCTTGCGCCGGCATTAACAACACGTCGGAGATCAGCCACAGTACCCCCACTGTCTCGAATTTCGTAGAGTCTGTCCCAAAGTTGCTTCTCCATAAGAGCTGCCTGCTTCCACGTCTCCATTGATGCACGAGAAGCGAATAAATGCATCAATCCACCGAGCCCTATGCGATACCCGTAGAAACGGGCTCGCTGCAACATTGTATCTGCCTGCTGACTAGGTTTACGCGCCACGAAGGTAACCGTGAGCCCCTCAACTGTGAAGCCTCGAGATAGCTTGTTTCCGCCTATCAAGATATGCATCGGGGCGGATTCCCATTCGATTTCATCCGTCCCCACAGCATTCACGATATGGGTCTTCATTAGTGACAGTTGAGTACGCAGCCGTGGAGGTTTTGGCGTAGGTAGACCCGCAATAGCGCACCCAGTTTCCAAGTCTCTTGGGATGTCACCGTTGGCGAGTGACTTCATCCAATCGTTTCTAAGTTGCTGAATAGCCCTAAAAACTTTACGGTGAACAACAACACTTGAGGAAGGATGAACGAGCATTGAAGTAGCGCGCATGTCCGGATTCTCAATCTTAGCCTTGATTGACACCGCTACAAATATACCTAGAGCAGCTGCCAGAGCTGGTGCAGTACGTCCTAGAGATACCTGCGATATTTCGTCGATGCTAACGGTACGCCGCATCGCAGCAGTGCCATCAATGAAAAAATGTTGACTTCCAATGTAGCCTGCACCAGGATCGAGCAAAGCGAATGCGGCCGGAGCTAGGCGATCATTGGGAGCAAGAAGTAGCGGAGCGTATGGTGTTGCAGTTACATGGAGGTAGATTCCTTGGCTCGAATTACCGAGAAGGTGTCGAAGAGCAGCGTTGGTGGGAGGCGCATCATCTATGTCTGATCCGTCCCCAAGACTTGCAATATCAGATTCGTCATCGATAACCGTTAATTTGGTGCCGACCTCAAGGGTTGCAATCAACTCGGATGCGCGTTCAATCCATTTATAGTGCTTTAGAATAGGAATTAGTAGAGTTCTTCCGGAAGCGATTGTCTTGCGCGCGAACGGTTCAGCTGTGGCGAGTGCGCGCGGCTCAATAACTGCCCAATCTGACTGCCCAGTTTTTAGCCCAAATGCCTTGTCCAACCTGTCTCGATTTTGATTGTAAAGCAGATTAGTTGTGCCTAGAAGAACTACAACTGCTTGCTCTCCTGCATCACGCGCGGCCGCAGCAAAAAGAAGCATCGCCGTAGTTTTTCCCGATTGAACCCTGCCAAGGAGTAGCCCGTTAGGCTGCGATCCGCGACGTTGCTTCAGGTCACTAAACAGCTTTTCGACAACAGAAGCAGTGGCAGTTAGGGAGACTGTGGTAGCCCGCGAATCGGTCGCAAGCCTTTGAATTACCGCCTCTGAAGCTCGTTGATCCGTGAGAGTCATTCGGGTAATATACAAGGTGAGGAGGTCGGCATGTCCAGTGATTCGGATTTGCGAAGCAGAGTCCTGAAGCTCGTGAGGAGTTTTCCGCAGTCGACCGCAATTCAGCTTAGTCGCACCTTGGGCGAGCAGGGCTTTGAAGCGAGCAAAGCAACTGTTAACGCGCTGCTTTACAACTTGGCCACTGAGGGACTAGTCAAACGGTTAACAGACGCCGAGGGCAAGCACCCTCGATGGATGGCATTCGACTCCACCATCGAGACGAATCCCGCTCTTGAAACACTTTACTTACGCGCGATGAAAAGTCCGAGAGAAAAGACAAACCTAGCTGAGGTGGTTGCTGAGGTATTTGAGGCGCTAAACTACCACCGTGCGGCAGTTGTGCGAAAGATGGCTGAATCGCTCAAGAGCTAAACACAAGCTCCCTATGAAACTGAAAAAAAGATCTCTCGGCGTCACTGTTAAATACGAGGTTTCGTCCCTCGTAACGCTTCATGAAACCCTTTAGATCGTCGCCTCCGCTTGCATTGTATCGGTATATTGCACCGTCATCTCTGACGCGAAGGTAGCCGCGTTCATAGAGTGAATCGCAACCTAACAGGCACATCAACGTCGCTATGTTCGGATCGAGCCGCTCTTCCTGATTGCATAGATTCCTAGGTTTGATATGGCTGGCAACAAGTAGGGAAGCGGGAAGGCTTACACCGCAAAGGCGGCAGCGACCAGTGTCATCTCCTTTCAGAAGCCGTAGCCTCAACCGGTGCTGTTCGAGACGGCGCAGCGTAGTAGTTAACGAGTCGGTTTTAGATAGATCTTCAAGTAGAAGGTCGGCAGTACTATGGTCGTTTATTACGTTCGTCATTCGTGCGTACGGTCCTGCGATTAAGAACTTACCATTGGCAAAATCTAACGGGAGACCAAGCCCTAGGTTTTCGTAAGATTGACCTTCCTCATGCCTCCAGAAAACCGCAATTGGCATCTTGTCGCGGATACACCGCATTAAGGCTGAAGTGCTTGACCGCGCATACGCCCCGTTGCTACTATCAGTTTCAGCATCGTAGACAATCGACCATGTATTCCCCGCGTGATCTGGATCGCGGTCCATGTATCTCCCAGTTGGTTCGTGGCGAATCGAAAACACGTATTCACTGCCAGCCGGTTTGTATATCCCTTTGGCCGCCGAGAATAGGTGCTCAACTCCCAGCTTCTCTGCCTGCATTCTTAATTCGGATTGAGTCACATAGGCGCCGCTAGTTTCGGCGATCCAATGTCTTGCGCTGTTGTGTTGGTCAGTTTTGGGATATAGGTTCACATCGTCCATTTCGCTAATATGGGCCTTCGTCACACGCACGGCAAGTGACAGCCTCGTGGTGAACCTGTATTCGCAGAAAACAAGCATTGTCCGTGCCACTAAATGCGTGTAACATTCATATAATGTCGAGCCAGGTTCAACACGGGAAAGGGTTTGAATGGGCCGTTGCCTTAGCCGCGAAAGATAGGTTTGGCATCAAGCTCCTCCATTCAGATGAGGCGAGACATGCAGCGCGCTGCTACAGCGCGTTACCAGCGGCCAAACAACTGACCTTTCGCGCGTGTGCTGAGAAGGCAGTCGCATATGTAGCGGACATAGAGAAGATTGGCCCTGATGCAACCGGAAGTGTTGGCCTTTCGAATGATTCGGCTGGCGCACATGGAGACGTTCGTGATGTAATCTTGAAGTTAAGTGGACGCGAGATCGGGATTTCCTGCAAGACTAATCACGAAGCCTTCAAACACTCTCGGCTGTCCGGAAAGATAGACTTTGTTAGGAAGTGGGGGCTTGGCGCAGGCTGTAGTGATCAGTATTGGGCTGCAGTTCGACCTATCTTTAGCGAGCTTGCGGAGTTGCGGAAGAGGACGTCTGCCCGGAGGAAATGGAGCGAACTAGGCGATTATCAAGCGCGCTATTACATCCCTGTGCTTGATGCCTGGAGAACCGAGCTTCTCCGAGTTGCTGGAGGCGATGACGCTCAGAGCAAACTAGCCGCAACTGCTCTGTGTCGCTACATCATAGGCGAGATTGACTTCTGGAAGGTTATCTCTCGCCCAGATCAAGTACGGCTCTACGCTTTCAACACCCAAAAATCACTCGGCACGAATAAAACTGTACTCCCAAATAGAATCCTTGGAATTGATAACCACGATGGTAGCCAATACTCAATGACGGTACGTATGAATGAAGGATATCAGTTCAACTTTCGGCTTCACAATGCAAGCAGTAGAGTCGAGGCATCTCTGAAGTTTGATGTTCAGTCAGAAGGCTTGCCAAACCACATTCACCAGCACGACATATTCATTTAGTGAAAGTTAGAGTCTCGTAGTCTTCAGTCCTGGCTTAACCCCTGACGGCGCGATGAGATCGGAAAGTGTGAGCGGCGCTAGATACTTGTGAATTGCATTTGCTAAGTGTTCAGCGAATTTTACCGGTACTGCGTTCCCAACCATCTTGTAGCCATTGACAACGTTCGTGTATTCGAAGGTAAAGCTGGACGGGAACGTTTGAACCTCCGCAGCCTCCCTTACAGTTAAACGGCGCACGAGCCCTTTCTTCTCTGATCCTGGAGCGAACTTGAACTGGTCTGTCCCAACTTTGACCATCTTGCCCGCATCAGGATGCAGCGGCGCGTGTCGTGCGGTGGCCTGGACAGTGAATGACGGTTCATCCCAACCCCGAACGCGGTTTCGTGAAAGGAAGATTGGGGAGAATCCGCCTTCCATCCACTCGTTCTGCTTCTTCTCGCGTTTCCTTGGATCAAAAGGCTTTGCGGTGCTCGCCCATTTCCTAATGACTTCAAGTGTCTTTTTTCGCTTGACTGGCTCAGGGAAGGCAAAGGGGGTCTCTAGCGGAAGATCAGATCTAAATCCAATAAAAATAACGCGTTCGCGATCCTCTGGGACCTCGTAGTCAAGCGCGTTCAGTTTTGAGTAGTAGACGTTATAGCCAGACAGCCGGAACTCTTCGAGGATCCTCGCAAGAGCTTCTTTATGTCGTTCGAAGAGGATGCCAGAGACGTTTTCAGCAAGAAAGAAGGCTGGCTTCAGCAGTCGTAGAATGCGGATGTACTCAAAGAAGAGCTGACCACGCGGATCGGCCGAGCCTCTTCGCGCGCCAGCCTCGGACCAGCTTTGGCAAGGTGGGCCGCCCAGGAGCCCAGCGATGGCACCTTTAGGGCCTGCCGACGGGAGAAGGCTCAAAGCGCCGTCGTGCAGGTCATCTGAATTGAGTTTGGCGATGCTTCCTTCAACCAATCTTGTCTTTGGGAAGTTCTTGCGGAATGTTGGCGTGATCGTTTTGTCATATTCGTTTGCCCAGACAACATGAAACGCCTTCCCGCCCAGGGCACGCTCAAAGCCGAGGTCGAGACCCCCTGCGCCAGAAAAGAGCGATGCAACTCGAAGAGGTTTCTTTGAAGCCATGGGGCGATTGTAGTGGCGAGGCTTTGCCAACGTTGTGGCGCAACGCTACGCCAACCCCACCCTCTCCTTGACCTCACGCATCGTCTCGGTGACGAGGGGGAGGAGGCGCTGTGCGCCGTCGCCGAGGATGTTGTCGATCTCATGGGGCACGGCGAGGAGCTCCTGGTAGCGCTCGCGGGCGGGGGCGTAGTGGGCGGTGAGGCGTTCGGCGAGTGCGCGCTTCAGGTCGGCGCAGCCACTGGTGGCGTTGCGCTCTGACTCCCAGAGTTCCTTGTAGTCAGGGTTGACGAGCTTGTGCAGCTGGCAGACGTTGCACGCCTCCGGGTGTCCAGGGTCGGACTTCAGCGGGCGCTTCACGTCCGTCACGGCAGACATGACCTGCTTCTTGATCGTCTCGGCGTCACTCAGAATGTCGATGGTGTTGTTCATCGACTTACTCATCTTCTTCTCGCCGTCCGTGCCAAGCACCACGGGGGACTCGGTGAAGACGGCGGTCGGCTCAGGGAAGGTCTCGCCGAACTTGTGGTTGAAGGATCGTGCGATCTCGCGGCTCAGTTCCAGGTGCGCCGCCTGATCCTTGCCAACCGGCACCACGCTCGCCTTCGGCAGGAGGATGTCTGCCGCCTGCAGGATGGGGTAGGTGAGGAGGCCGTGGTTGACGTCGTCCGGCTGGTTCAG
>JAUMAI010000437.1:0-339 GCA_032116775.1 Pirellula sp.
CAAATGGTCGGAGGACTATCTTTTGAACGTCGACACCAGCTTCGCTACATTGCTTCTGGATTTCTTTCACAGCCGCCGTACTCAAAGATGCGGCTAAAACCGACAGTCCAGAATCGCCACCAGCGGTCGCAGTTGGGGGCATAACCACAAAATCCAGTGGTGTCGTCTCGGTCAGACTGGCGAACTGCTTCATCGCCTGAAAACGGACCATGTCCGGCAAATCATCTTCCTCTGCAACCGGGAGCTGAAGCGTGCGCAGCTCTACATTTGCACGCCCCACCGAGACAATTGCTTCGCACTTAGCCACCTTGAGGCTATTTAACGCCTGCCCAAGCGCCC
>JAUMAI010000437.1:349-15805 GCA_032116775.1 Pirellula sp.
AGTGATATTCTGGCTGGCTGCGTTATCATCTTCGGCTGCATTGGGTAAAGATACTGTAACAGCATTCTCCACCTGTAACTGGGTACCACGTCGACTACCGGCCAATAGTCGCAGCTCGCGGCGATCCCATTCAATTGCAATTAACTTAGCCACAGGTCACCTATTTCCACCGAAATCCAATACAACTCGTACCATCCAGCTTAACTGCCTAACCCAATTTTCGCATCAAAGTTTCGTCGAGTTCATCGGCGATAACCCGAATGTGTTTCGTAAGAGCAACGATCAGGAACTTCAACGCCTATCACTGAGGCAGTGGGGAGGTGACCCCAAGCCCCCCGACGCCAGATCTTTGGCCAAGAACCGGCACACTGAATCCTCGCCCTAAATGATCCAAACGCCTATACATACGCACCATAGGCACATCCCCACTTCCGTCCACTATCGCTTCCACTCGACAGAAGGCGGGACCTTGCTCGAAATAACCGACGATCTGGGCTCGATACACACTTCCCCCACCGGTAATCAAAGGAGCCAAAGTACGCATCTGATCGATCGTGATGTGCCCCTCAACCACCAACCACGATTCGAATTTTCGATTCTCTGAATCGGATTGCTCTGCTCGAGCCTCCAGAATTGCGTTGACAATTTCCTCGGTCATCGTCGGTATGCCCATGAGTATTTCCCGCGGGCAATCATTGACACTAATCCGACCTGGAATCGCCGTTCCCTCCACCGTCGTCACCTTGTCCATTAAGACTGGCATATAGAGCGCCATAGCTGCGGGATCCGATGTAAAAGGTGACTTGTAAATAACCACCTCACCATTGAGATTCGCTTCAATTGTCGCGTCGACAAGATCCAAGACTTGGCTCAAGGTCACAGAAGCTTCTCCCGAAATAGAATCGAAGTAAGCACTGCTCCATGGTAAAGGTTCTGGTGTATTGGCCCCGCCGCCAGTGTCACCGCCGCCAGTTTCACCACCCGCCGCACCACCACCCGTACCACTTCCAGAACTTCCGCTGGTATCGGTTGTTGCTCCTCCAGCTAACGCGCCTGCAAGTCCTCCACCACTACCACCCGCCTTGCCTGCCTTTCGATAAGCAACAATGAATGTCGCCCATGTTTCATTTCCCAGCACCGAGACAAGTTCTTCTTCCAAGGCCTCCAAATCTTCTTGATTCAAATAGACTCGCGGGTTACCGTCACGATCAACATTCTTTTCTGCGCTATGCAACGTCAGATAAGCAGCCCATCCCAAAGGATCCGGTTGCTGCACTTCTTCACCGCTGCTGCTAGTGGTTGCAGTAGTAGGCATCATCGCTGAAGTGCCAGTTCCCATACCCACTCCCATTCCCATGGAGCTGTTATTGATTTCTCCTTGGTCTAAAACTCCATTTCGATTTTGATCTAAACCGAACAGCAACTGGGGAGTTACACCGCGAACCAATAGTAACTGCTCAACCGATTGGATCGGACCATTGGTAGGAGCGTAAGGTGTGGGCAACTGCCCGTAGTACTCGATCTCACAACCATATTCGCGAGGCTCATCGTCTTCGTCGATCCAGTCTAGAATCGCATCAGCGACATCCTCTGTCATACCTGGTAAACCCATCAGCAACGAGCGACCAATATTCTCGAGGTCACCAGTCCCCGTTGCTTCGGTGACTTCTTCACTACTAATTCCCAAAGAGCTAAGGTCAGCATCGGCTCCACCCAAACTTGCCATCGCAGCAGCCGCGCTTCCGTATTGTTCATCAATGACAATTAGAGCATTGAGATTCAAGCGAGCAGATTCGTTTTGCAAACCATATCGTATACCGCTGTATTTGCCGAGTTCATCGAAGTTCGGCGCCAACATGGTAAAATTGGCAACCCTCTGCGGGTCGGTATCCGGAATAACGTTCATCGCTTGGAACAATTGCGGATTGTTTTTCCAACCACCAGCCTCGTCTTGCTGGCTCTTAGAAAATGCTAAAAAGTAACGCAGAAATTCGATTCCGGAATCAGCGACGTAACGAGCCTGAGTTTGCTGGCTAGATAATTGAGTCGAATCTTTGGAAACGACCATCGTTTCCAACATGGTCAGTGAGCCAAGTGAAACTCCAGTAACCACCAACAGCACCATCACCAACAGAAATGCTTTACGCACTCGTAGTGAACGATCGTAGGCTGGAGTCTTTTTAAAGCGTTGCATTCTGTTCATATTACAACCCCAAACTCTGCATGCCGCTGTCGGTCCCCTCGGACTGAAGCAATTGAGCTCCAGGGATTGCTACCAACAATTCGTAAACACGAACTCCATAGCTCTGAATCTGATCGGCTCCTAGAGAGCTGATAGGATTACCTGCAGGAAGAGGGTTCTGACTGGCAATACGCGGATCCTGCATTGCCAACTGAACGCGCACAATCATCGGCAATTTCTGTTGCGACGAATCCCACTGGGTCAACCACTCCGTACCATCGAAATAACTAAACTCAAGAGATACGACTTCGGGGGCTAACAATTCACCGGTCCTGGACAAGCGATCGCTTTGACCTTGTTCATTGGCCCATTGTGTAATCGAGCGATCCAATTGCCGACGCACTAATCCGCCACCCGAAGTCGCAGTGACCTTGGGCGTCTCCATAGCGATGCCGGTGAGAGAACCATTTTGCAATGGATCTTGTACTCCGTCGGTCATCCCAGATGCTTGGACGTAATAGCAAACCGATTTAATATCGCTTGGCACATCGCTTAATTGCGTGTCCATGATATTGTTTTGAAGAGCAAAATACTGGTCAGGTCGAGGCAGACGACTGACATCGATCAACAGTTCAAACTGGTTGCCGTACAATCCAGGAGTAGGAGGAGGGGTGGTTGAGCCCGCCAAATTAGATGTCGTAGAGCTACCATCGCCCTCCGACATCATACTGCTCGCTGCTCCTGATGAGTCAGATCCCATCGAACTTGAACCGCTAGTCGTTGCCCCACCAGTACCACTCTGGGTCGGCCCACCTATCCCGGCCGAAGCATCACTAGCTCCACCTGTTCCGACGCTTGAACTACTTCCCGTCCCAGACGCACCACCCGTCGTATCGCCTGCTGCGGCATCTCCACCACTTGCTCCGCCGCTATCTCCACCCGCACCAGTCCCCAACACGGCCGTCAGCGTCGCATCATCAAATTCTTGATATCTCACCACACTCCGTAGATCATCACCAATCATCCGCAGGAGATTGCGAGCAACCTGCGCTTGCTGAACTTCAGCCTGACTGATATCTGAGCTGCGATAATAAAGCTGCAACAACATTCCAATTAAACCGCTTACCAAAACAGTCAGTAATAACGCGAGGAGCAATTCCAGCAACGTGTAACCAGCTCGCGGGGCGAATGCTTGTTGTTTTGAACTAGTATTTTCTTTTCTATCGATTTGCCACATGAACTAGCCTCCAGTTCCAGATGAACTTGAGCTACTGGTCCCCGAGCCGCTTGCCGAAGAAGAGCTCGAATCTTCCGGCGGTGTATCGAGTCCAAGATTGGGATCGATCAGCCAACGTGTCAGAGCGAATTGAAGCGGGCGTTCTTTTTGCATTTGGGGATCGTCGGTCACCATCACTTGAACCGTTAACATTCCTTCGCTGACCGCAGGTTGACTGAATATTTTGAAGTACCATCGTCCCTGATCCACAACGGTTGCGATCGGCATCCAATCCGTGTTTTGATTCGGTGGATAAGCACCAGCGATAACTTCTGACATCTTAGATTCAGCCAGCAGTTCTGCGACGGCTAAATCCCTTGCTTGTAAGCCAGCATCCGTTGATACCTGCATCGATTGGGCGAGCATAGCTCCCGCTGCGCCCAGTATTGCCAGTGCAAGCACAACCTCTAGTAACGATAGCCCAAGTCTTTTTTGGGCCGCTGAGACGCAAGTCATTTGGCAACTCCCATGGCACGAACAACCAAGACTTCGCCCGTTAGACCTCGCATTCTTATCAGTCGCTGAGCTCCAAATTTATTTTGAATTGCGACTTCCGCTGTCGAGGTAGTTCCGTCTGGATAGAACATAACAGGAGCTGCTTGATTTTGGGCACCGCCAATGACAGTACCCGTTTGCTGCGTTACCAACAGTGATCGACTATCTCCTAAAATCGACCCGGCCGAGAAGAGATAGCCCTCTTGAAGTGATTCCGCAGAAGACGTGGACGTTGCAGCAGTAGGTGCTGCGGGAGCCATCATGCCACCCGCCGAATTGAGAGTGGCGAGCCCGCCGGCCATCATCACCGTCGCTCCGGCACTAGCATCCACTTCGTCCGACGCTTGCATCCACGGTTCAATTGAAAATTGACCTGACCCCACTACAAATCGAAACATTTGTGCCTGTCCGGTTCGCATCGCTTTCAAACGCGTTTGCTGCCAGAGAATACGAATCTCGTCCGCTTGGCGTTGAAACTCACGTTCTTTCAAGGCACCGTCGATTGCGGGGATGATTAAACTTCCAAGAGCCACCAAGATGACTAACACCAACGTCAACTCAAATAGCGAAAACCCCTTCGAACGGATTGTTCGTCGGGGTTGCTGGTCAGAGTCGATCGTTTGCTTATGCCAGAAACCTAGCGGCTTCATCGATATCAGCTCGTAATATCGTCGTCGGTATTTTCTTGACCGTCAGCTCCCAAGCTGCGGATCTCAAACTTATCCCCGACCAATTTGTATTGATAAGGCCGTCCCCATGGGTCCGCTGGAATAGGCTCATTGCTCACCTGCATCCATTTGGTGGGATCAGCCAAATCATTGGGCTTCTCGTATAACGCATCTAAACTGGTAGGAAACGTTCCGACATTCAACCGATACATTTCCAAGAATTGCTTGAAGTTATTAATCTGAGTTTTAGCCGTATTGGTGAAGGCACGATCTTGAACACCACCGAGGTTCACCGCCACGATTCCACCTACGACCACCAAAATCACCAACACCAGCATGATTTCCAACAATGAAAAACCGCGATTCAACTTGCGACGATTTCGTTTCATTCGATCACTCCGTCCAAAAAACAATCAACTTTGTATTTTCTCAACTGAAATAGCCGCTCTGATTCCAGCAACTTACTCTCAGATCGAGTTTGCACTGTTTAACACAGGCACCATTAACGCCAACACGACAAACATCACAACAGCCGCCAATCCCAGCAGCATAATAGGCTCCAGCAACTTAACGAACAGGTCTAATTGCCGGAAAGTCCTCTTTTCGAGACCATCAGCGATTTGCACCAGCACATGATCCAAAGTATTCGATTCTTCAGCGATACTTACCATTTCAACAACCGTGGGTGGAAAATGCCCGCAAGCTGCTAGCGGAACTGCCAACCTCTCTCCGGCTGTGATATTCTCACTCGCCTTCGCAATCGCCTCGGTCAAAATCACATTGCCAGCTGATTCGCGACTGATCTCCAGCGATCTTAAAATAGGAACGCCGTTGACCAATAGAGTACCAAACACCCGACAGAACCGCGCGACAGCTAAATTTAGGAAAATTTTCCCAACCATTGGGATTTTTATTTTCACTCGATCAAAAACCTTCCTGCCGCGTTCGGTCGCGATGTATCTCAGCAGCGCGAAGATGGAGAAGACCAACGCCAGCGCGATAATCCACCAATAGCTCTGCAGTGAACGGCTGAAAGCTAACAACCATTCCGTCATAGCGGGCAGTTGTCCTTTGCGTCGCAAATTTGCAAACAACGGCTCAAATTTCGGCACAAAGAATACCATCAAGACCGTTAACACAATCGTACCTACCGTAGCCAAAAAAACTGGGTAAGCTAACGCCCCCAAGGTACGACCTTTCAAATCTTCTTGTTGCTCGGTAAACGCTGCTACACGCTCCAACGCATCTTCCAGGAATCCGCCTTCCGCTCCAGCCTTCACCATATTCACCGCCATCTCGCTAAACACTTTGGGGTAGCGAGACATCGCTGCACCGAGCGATTCACCTTCTTCGACTCGGCCGCGTATTTCCTCCAAGACATTGTTGAGCGTCTTGTTATTGGATTGCTTTCCGAGAACCGTTAAGGCTCTTAGCATCGGCACGCCGCTGCGCAACAGCGCGGCCAGTTGAGAGTAGTAGACCGCCATGGTGAGACCACGCACTCGTCCACCACGTCGTGCTACCGTCGTTTTGTTCACGGTAATTTCGATGGGAAACAACGACTTGGAATCTAGTAAAGCCATCGCTTCACGTTGATTACCAGCCGATATTGTCCCCGTTGTCCTTTTGCCCGACATATCGCGGGCTACATAAGCGAATTCTGGCATGCATTAGCCCTTATGCTGCTCTGGCACACCACCGATTCGGTCGCCTTTAGTGACACGTAGCACTTCATCGACCGTTGTTCGTCCCTGCATCGTTTTAGCCCAAGCATCCACTCTCAAAGTCCTCATCCCACTCTTGAGCGCCAACTGCTTAATGGCAAAAGAACTGACTCGTTCATGTGCGAGTTCACGAATCTCTTCGGTCGTGAGCATTAACTCGTAGATCCCCATTCGACCGGTGTACCCTACACCTCGACACGCTCGACATCCTTTCGCTCGGTACAAAGGACGTCCCTGCAGCATTTCCCAAGGAAAATCGTTAGGCAGCTCACCTCGGTCCGGCGCATACGCTTCTTTGCATTCGACACACAAACGCCGCAGTAGGCGTTGGGCCATCACACCTTCCACTGTAGTTGCCACCAAGAAAGGCTCGATCCCCATATCGATCATACGAGTGTAGGCACCGGCCGCATCGTTAGTGTGAAGCGTACTAAACACCAAGTGACCGGTCAGAGAAGCCTGGATTGCGTTTTCAGCCGTTTCCAAGTCGCGGATTTCACCGACCAACACAATATCTGGGTCATGACGTAGAATACTTCGCAGAGATGCTGCGAAAGTCAAACCAATTTTCGGATGAACCTGGATCTGATTAATGCCATCCAACTGGTATTCCACAGGATCTTCGGTTGTGATGATCTTATTGTCATCACCCTTGATTTCCATCAACGAGCTATACAGAGTCGTCGTCTTACCGGATCCTGTAGGACCTGTCACCAAAATAATTCCATGCGGCAGTCGAATGAGTTCGCTGTAAATCTGATAAACTTCTTCGTCCATACCAAGGTTGCGAAGATCGAACTTCATCGCCCCCTTGTCGAGGATACGCATAACTAAACTCTCACCGTGAATCATGGGGATGACCGACACACGGATGTCAATCTCACGGCCATGAACACGAAGTTTGATGCGACCATCTTGCGGCAGTCGTTTCTCAGCGATATTCAATCGAGCCATAATTTTCAAGCGGCTAATAATCGCTGCCTGGAATCGATTGATCTCGGGTGGCACAGGTTGAGTGTGTAAAATGCCGTCGATTCGGTAACGAATTACCAGCCCGAAGGACTGAGACTCTAAATGAACGTCGCTCGCCCTAGAATCAATAGCTTCCACCAAGATTTCATTGACCAGACGAACCACCGAAGCTTCCTGAGCCTGTTCACTCAGTTCACTACCATCGGTTTCTATCTGCTCCAATAATTCAACATCTTCGTCGTCAGCGCGAGCAGCCATTAAACCTTCGACGGTTTCGCTACCAACACCAAGATGCTTTTTAACCAACTTGGCGATTTCATTTTTCTCAGCGACCACCGGAATAATGCTCATTCCGGTCGCTGCACTCGCTTCATCGATGGGGTAAAGATCCAGCGGATCACTGGTAGCAACGATTAAGCTGCCATGTTGTCGGCGCAGGGGAAATAAAGAATGGCGATATATCAATTTCTGCGGGAATATCTGCAGTAACGACAAATCGACATCGGCCGATCTCAGATCGACAAAGTCCAATCCAACCTCTTCGGCCAACACGCGCAGCGCTTCTTCTTCTTTCACCCATCCCTGTTGGATAGCCTGTTCTAGCGACGAGGTTAAACTTCCGCCACTGATACGTGCGCGTTCCAATTGGTCAGCGGTGATTAGACCGCGTCTCACCAGGATATCGCCAGCTTCCATAATCATCGTATCAGTACCTCAGCGATTCACTGTCTCGAATCGCACCAGAGAATCAAACTACTCGTAACTTGGGCCGCCGATAGCAGTCCGGCAATTAGCGACCACCTCGTCCACCGCGACCACCACCGGTGTTGCCGCCGCTATTGGTACCACCCCCAAAGCCACCTCGGTTGCCGCCCGTGTTACCGCCACCAAAACCTCCAAAACCACCCCCGGTACCACCTCCACCGAAGCCACGACCACCGGTACCACCGCCAAAACCACCGGTACCACCGCCAAAACCACCGGCAGGGAACGAGAAGGTTCCTCCACCTTGCCCGCCGCGACCACCTTGTTGCAGGTTGCGGAAGAACTCCATCCGTTGCTGAAGAGCAGCCGGATCAAAGCTCTGCGTCTGTCCATTATTCGTTCTGGAATTTCGTTGATTGGTGTTGTTCGTGCTACTCGAATTGCTGGTTACCTGCGAACCCAAGATCGAAGTCAGTGCATTGCGGACAACTTCAGGATTGACATTACCACCTAACTCAACAACCTGAACACTTTCCTCCGAATCCGCTCCAGCCTGATCAATCAATTCAACCGCAGCTTTCACTTCGTCATACAAGCTTTGAGTCGATGTAACGATTAACGAATTACTGCGCCGATCAACACTGATCGACATACTATTTTCTTTCAACTCGCTCTGCGCTCCACCACCACGACCTCCTCGACCGCCGCCGCCTCCACCTCGCAAGGCTTGTAAGAATTCCTGCGGTGATGGCTGCCGTTGTGCGGCTCCAGCTTGCTGCTGCATTCGATCAGCAAACAATGTCTTAACCATTTCAGCCACTTCGTTTGCATCCTGATGCAATACAGGAATCAAACGAGGCTTACCTCGTGTCGAGACATCCAGAGGACTATCCTCTTGGTCGATTACCTCGAGCAACTGCTCCACCAATTGTAGGTCGACTCCATTGGCCTGTACGATCAAAGCATTCAGGCGAGGGTCAGGTATGATGGAAACTTCTCCAGTGGCCAATGGCTTGGCACTCGTAGAGCTACTGCTGCCACCTCCACCGCCACCGAGCAAACCACCAATCAAACCACCACCCATCTCACCGAGCATGCTGCCGAGCAGTCCACCTCCACCTCCTCCGCCGCCCCCTGAGGATTGTCCATTCAAGATACCTTCCAGCAATTCAGAAGCGGCTTGAGCGCGAATGTACTGCAAATAGAAAACGGTTGGTTCTCCAGTGCCAGTTGCCTCTTGCTCAGCCAACATACGCATCAAGCTCTCGAATTGAGCGAGAGCTTTCTTATCCTCTGAGGTTATGATCAATCCATTCGGACCTCTCATCACGATAATGTCATCAAACGGAGAGGCGAGCTTGGTGCCACCTTCCTCTGAACTTTTTTCAGACTCAACAGATCCCACGGCTGGCTGAGCAGGAGTTGGTTCTTTTGCTGGTTCTTTTGCTGGTTCTTGTGGGGCTGGTTCTTGTGGGGCTGGTTCTTGTGGGGCTGGTTCCTGGGTAGCTGGCGCTTGGGTAGTGGGCTCAGCAGGCTCACCCGATTTTTCAGACTCTTGCTGAACCACTGAAGTCAAAACAAAGCGAGAGCTTTTCCATTTCGCTGCGGAGAGATCCTTCTTGTCACCAGGTTCAATTGCGGGTTGCTCGGCGGCTGGTTCTTCGGTACTTGGCTCGCTTGGCTCACTTGGCTTCTCGATGGTTGGTTCAGCCTCATTGGCATCCGGCTTATCGCTTTTCTCACCCTCGTTGCTGTTGGTCGGCGCAGCCTCATTTAACGACTGCTCGCGGGCATTGAGCATTCCACGAAGCGTTTCCAACATCTCGGGGCTCAAAGCACTACCGCCTAAACCTGCAGCCCCATCGAATCCTTCTCCACCTTCAGAGCCACCCATTGCTTTAGTTCTTGCAGCAGGCAACTCACCACTAACAGATCTCTTAGGCAAAGAACTTGATTGGCGATTGGCAGGAGTGACTATTCGAATCTTGTTTTTGTTTTGTGTGGCGCCCCACAATACTTCCATCTGCTCCAGAGCGCGATCTGCAGCGCGACCAGTCAAAGGAACCATGCGAACTTTGTCACCCAAAGTATCGCTTTCAACACTGCTGGTTCCTTCCAGTTGGGTAACTAGATTCTTCACTTGCTCGATTTGTGAAACGCTACCTTTGACCCACAGCGTTCGATTCAATGGATCACCATCGACGATCGGCCCGGTCGCCGAAGCTTCTTTGCCATCGGAAGATCCACCGTAAAATTTATTAACAGCCAAGATAACTGTCTCAGGATCCAATTTCTGAAGTTGGACCACTTCAAAACTTTCGTTTTGTCCCGATATCTCCTTCAGAGTTTTCTCAACCAAATCATGCTCGGATTTGCGAGCCTGTATGATCAACTGATTGGTCTTGGAGTCGAGAGACATTAAAACGTCGGGCATACCAGCCAACAGATTCTGCATCACCTGATAAGCTGTGTCGGGATCCGATCCAATGATTCGATGAGAACGAATGTAAGGAGTTTCTGTCGCCCCAACGTTGCCTGCGGTGGGAGAGTTTTCCTTATCGAGTTGCTCAGCAAGATCGCGAAGCTTCTGAATGTTATCCGCAGTACCGGTAGCAAATATCGTAGTGCCGAAGGTATCCGTAGACACACTGATCTTCTCTGAAACATTACTACCCTCACTCATACCGAGCAAAGGTCGTGCTACGGTTAAAACCTCTTCGGCCGAAACATTTTTCAGCGGAACTGCGACGATGGATGAGCCTCTGGAGTTAAGAGGATCTTCGACGCGTTTGATCATCTCTTGAATGGTACGAAGTTTTCCAGCTGTTTCTGTCACTAAAAGCTGTCCAGAAGCAGGAAAGGAAATAACCGAACCTTGTGGTCCCAAGAGTTTTTTGATTTCCGCTTCAGCCTCTTCAGGGCTCATTCGTGAAACACTGAACAGGCACTTCAGCAACTCGTAATCACCGCGTTTGATTAGATCCTCAACAGACACCAACTCGGCCAATTCGCGAACAACCTCAGCTGAAATATCCTGCTCCAAGTCGACCACAATCAACAACCGCTGTCTGCGGACCAAAGTGTAACCTTTGTTGAGCAATACGTTGTTGCATACATCCATCGCTTGTGAAATGGTGTAGGTGCGATATGGATCTCGGTAGGTGAATGTCCCAGTCGGGAAGGTGTCGACCTGCAAACTCAAATCCGCTTCATCGGCCAACCATTTCAATACCTGTTGCCAAGGTGCTGCTTGGAAATTGATCGTAAGCTCGTCGGGATTAGTACTCTTCTTTATTTCAGCATTAGCCGCATCGCCACCTGCAACGGCCTCGACTGGCTTCTCGGTTTGATCGCTTGGCGAAGCTTCCTCGCCCCCATCTTTCATCTCAGACTCTTTTTTCATCGCGGGCTCACCAGCGGTCGAACTCGCCACCACGGTGCTCGTCTCTGAATTGGCTGCAGGGGAGGGCATTGGCGCTGCAGCAGCGGCGACAGAAGTCTCAGATGCAGCAACTTCGGTGGTGCCAGCCAACTTGCGCCAACCAGCTGTTTGCTTTTCATCCAAGAGTTTGCCCAAGTCGGAATTCAACTTCGCATGCGCAGCGTCTCGATCTTCTAGCGAACTGGCGAAATACGCTTCAGCGGACTTCGCCACAGTCGCTTTCTGCTCATCGGTCAAAGACAATGATTCTGCAATTGCAGGTTCCGCTAACGCCAAAAATCCCTTTCTAGAAATACGCACTTGCTCCAGCTTTGCACGCTGCTCGACGCTCAATAAGGCCATCGCCTCACGTTCGCTGGCGGCAGTAAAATCAGCCAACTTGCTTTGCCGCGTTGCCGGATCCGCCTGCCGAAGTTCGCCTGACATCCCGATCCATTCGTTTTGCCGTCTTTTCAGCAATTCGCGTAATTGCTCACCTTGCTCGGGACTAAGCGCTAATTGAGCTGAAACTTCGGGCTCCGCCGCAATCCCCAAAGCGCCCGTAATGGGCCATTGATCTGCATGCAGCACCCCTACTTGGGATGACGATACAGCCCAAAGAACTAAAAAAGCTAGCGATGGAAAACTGAACTTTGATGCCACACCAATTCTCGTCGTTTAAAGATATTAAGGAAAAGTTTTTCGCCGTGTGCTTGGCCATCGCGGCATCACTGCCGTCTGGAGCACCCAACCATCTCAATCCGTGAGAACTTTGCACAAGTCTGCGGATATTGTCCGAGGCCGCCAACCACCCACCACACTATCGAGCGAAACCAAAGGAATGGTTTTGAGGGATCGGTTGGACTGACAAACTATCCTTCCTGCCCTACTAACCCGAACGGATGGTGCTAGTTTCGCCACACCCCAACAAATTCGCCCATCCCCAGAATAGTTGGAGTTTTCCCTAACCCCAACAGCGAATTCGTCTTGGATTAGCCAAATAGAATCGCTAAAAGTCCGAAAATGACGCCGTCGGTAGGTTTCGAAAGTCCGCATCCCAAGAATGCGTTTACCACTGCAAGGAACTCCCCAAAATGAGGACACCCGAAAAAAGCAATTCAGGGCTATGGCTCGCGATTATTTTGCTCGGGGCTTCCGGCTGCCAAAACATGGGCGACCCATCCACGCTCACACGAGTTCCTGCTCCGGCGACCGGTAGCTACTCGTCGGCCAGTAGCTATTACACACCTTCCAGTGGCACCTGGAGTTCCCCCGGCAGTAACCCAGCTCTCGGGACAGGGGTTCCCAACGCTACAAATTCGCCAACAGGTGCGGGCAACAACGCTGCAGGTAATGGCGTTGCACCACCCCCCAGCACAGCCAACCCCAGCACAGCCAACCCCAGCACAGCCAACCCCAGCACAGCCAACCCCAGCACAGCCAACCCGAGCACGCCAGGCACCGCTGCGGCAAATGCGGGGAACACCAAAACTTCAGCAACTTTTACGGCCTCCAGCTCAAACAACGTCGCCTCCGTAGGCACCGGCACCAACAGAAATTCTACTGGCGTAACGACAGCCTCTGCTGAAGGTGGCGATTCGGGAGTGCGGATCGCTGTATTTCAAGAAGGAGATGACGAGAATTCGAAAGTGGTTCCAGCAAGTAGCGGAGCGCCGTCATCCGCCCCCTCAACGGAACTTCCTTGGCGAAGCCCCTAGTGCAGCGACTGTATTTTCGTTACCGCTGACATAGTTTATTTAAGCGTTACCTTCCGCAATTTCGTTAAATTGTGAAACCACTACACGTTGGATATGCCAGTGAATTGGTAATTCAAACGCTCTGGAAGGATTCTCTACGCTAACTTTCAGCAACTATTTTACCACATTGCGCTTTTAGATTGCGCTGAACAGCAAAATCTCTCAGCTAGCGTGGACCGTTGATTGACTTGAGTATTGCTGGAAGTCCTCATGGCTGCCCCACCGAACCTTGTTCGACATTTGATGCAAATCATGCTTCGTTGGTCGCCCGTTTGGTTAATCACAACCATTGCGACAACTGCGTTGGGGCTAGGTTACTTAAAGTTCCTGAAGCAGGATATTTGGGTCGCTTCACAGGCGATGATTATTCGCGATGAAGTGGGTGGGACTCTCAACCGGCAGGGACGCTTCGACAGCAAAGAAGCGATGAAGGCGGCCCAAGAAACTATCTTGGAAATAGCGCGTAACCCGCAAGTTGTACACAACGCTTTATCTTCGATCGACGCAATTCGCCATAAGAATTTCAACGAGGAAGAAATCCAGGCTTTCGTATCCGATCAACTCGTGGTGCGAAGTCCCAAGGGATCAGAATTTGGTACCACCGAAATTTTCTATGTTGATATTCGCGATCCCAACAAAGAACAAGCTGTTCGATTAAACAAAGCTATTTGCGACGCCTTGGAACGTCGAATGCAAGAGATTCGAATGGCTCGTTATCACGGAATTGTCAACGAACTTGAGCATGCCTTGGAGATCGCTCAGGAACAGCGTGAAAAAGCCACAGAGAGTCTGCGAAAATTAGAGAACAGCGTAGGGCAAGACTTGACGGAATTACGCGGTTTAACTGACTCACCTAACGGTTCTGGAACTTTAAAACCTTTGGTTGATCAACTAACCAGCGAACGGAGCCAGGCGGAATCTCAAATCAATCAGTTACAAGAGGACTTGGCCTTTTTAGATCGATTACAGAGCGATCCATCGCGAGTTCTAGTAGCACCAAGCAATCTGCTGAATTCACAACCCGGCCTTAAACGTTTATGCGAAGGCCTAGTCGATTCTCAATTACAGGAATCACAACTATCCGGGCGTTTCACGGATGAACACCCATCGGTGAAAGCAGCACGAGTGGCTCTTACTACCATCCGCAACCAATTAGGCGATGAACTAAAGTTGGCTCGCTCATCGGTGGAGTCCGAGATCCGCGTTATTAATGAACGTCTAAAATTAATTGACCAGAAACTTAAGCAAGGCCAGGAACGCATCATCAACTTGACTGCGATTCGCGCAGATTACGCTAATGCTCTAGCGGAGGTGAAGAATCGTACTACGATCATCGAACAGATCGAGAAAGACCTCTCTGCCGCCGAAGCGAATCGTCGAGCGGCCAACCAGTCGAGCTTGATCACTCGACTGGACTCGCCAGTTCTTGGTGACAAGCCAATGGGACCTGGTAAGACCACAATAATGGTCGCTGCCATCGCTGCAGGTCTGTTGTCAGGCATCGGCATAGTATTACTTTTTGCTCCAATCGACTTGGGTATCCGCCATGGTCGTCGCTGGAGCGACCATATCTTTGCAACACATCAAGCAGTACAGCAATTTCAACCGAGCACTGCTACGCCGGATGCTTTTTCACGTTTCGATGGAAGTGGGAACAAAGAACTTAGCGAACTCAATCGCCCGACAACCATGACGGAGCCTTTTACATCCACACATGTGTTGAGTAACGGCAGATCAGCAGTGGAAGATAGCAGTAGACTCACTCGCAGTAGTCAGACAACCAACCAGTTGCGTTCAAGCGAAGACACACTTTCAGTTGAAAAAACCTCTGCGGCCAATCCGATTGGATTTGTTCCAGGGGGCGTGAAAAAAAACACCATCACTCTACCGCAGAGCCATGACAAGGCTAGAGACTTTACGTCTGACATGCGGAACGCTGCCTCTAACCCGCCATCATCTACTACGGGAGTTGTCGATCGATCAGTGATCGGTTCAGGAATTCTCTCACATGCAGCCTCAAGCTTGCAGCCAATTACTTCTAGAAACGAAGATAAAGCGTCTCAGGAATCAACCGAGCCATATCCGACATTCGATTCTACGCCCAACAAGCCAATCGGCGAGGCAGTCTCCTCGACCAGCAACGCCAACAACCCTTCTTGCATCCGTCCCGATCGATCGCAAATCAGAATATCAACGTCCCCGCTCGTTGGCTTTCCCCGACGATACGATCCGCAAGTCACCAGATCAACAACCTTG
>JAUMAI010000438.1:0-1451 GCA_032116775.1 Pirellula sp.
GCCGGAATCGAAAAGTCACAAGTTGATTTTTTTCTTTTGCATCAGGCAACGCATAAGATGTTATCGCAGCTACAGACCAAAATAGGATTTGGTGACGAGAAGATTCCGATTCGTCTAAGAAATTGCGGTAATACGGTTTCCAGTACTATTCCAATCTTGATTCACGACCTGCGCAACAGCGGAGAGTTGAAACCTGGAATGGTTGTTACCTTGGTTGGCTTTGGAGTAGGTTGGTCTTGGGCCGGCTGCGTTTGGCGGGAGACCCACAAATCATGTTCAGCGTAGAAGGTAAAATTTTGGTCGCAGCTCCACAATTGCTCGATCCAAATTTCTATCACACCGTCGTATTCATGGTACGCCATGATGAGGAAGGTGCCTATGGCTTGGTGCTCAATAGGCCGACCAACCAAAGTGTCGCTCATGTCATGGAAATGTTATTAGAGATACCTTGTGAGCGAAGCGGAGCCATCATGCATGGTGGGCCCGTAGAGGGCCCCGTGGTGTTGTTGCACAATTCGCCTAACCAACAAGATATTCGTTGTGGAGCTGGGTTGTACCTGGCAAGCTGCCAAGATCGTGTTGGTGAGTTGATCCAATGCTCTGAAACAAAACTTCTCGTCTTCGATGGTTATTCAGGTTGGGGGCCTGGCCAACTCGACGAGGAACTCAAACGGGGTGGCTGGCTAGTGGCAAATGCTGAGCCAGAAGAAGTGTTTGGTGACGTGGATACGATATGGGATAAGGCGATAAAAAGAATTGGTAGGGATATTTTGAAGTGCCACATTCGCGAAGCTCAGATACCACTGGATCCTTCCACGAATTAGTATGAATTATAGTCTGGGGTAGGTCTGCAGTTTGCAGTTATCCATGCGTACCATTGTTATTGGTGATATCCACGGCTGTAGCAAAGCGTTGCGCACGCTATTAGAAGCGATTTCCCCTAATCGCGACGACCACTTAATACTGCTCGGCGATTACGTCGATCGAGGGCCCGATAGTCGCGGCGGGGTCGACCAGTTGATGACTCTGAGTCACTGTTGCCGTTTGACGCTACTACGCGGAAATCATGAGTTGATGTTTCTGGGGTCTGCATTACGTGGCCTGGATCCTACACTCTGGTTTCAAATGGGAGGGGCAGCAACGCTAACCAGTTATGGTGGGGATATTAAAAAAATTTCTCCGGCTCATTTAGAGTTTTTGGAAAACAACTGTGTTCCTTTTTGGGAAACAGAGCAACACATCTTTCTGCATGCCAACTATTTGCCCGATTTACCGCTCAATCAACAACCGGAATTCCATCTCTATTGGGAGCATTTAACAGAGCGTTTTCCTGCGCCCCACTGCTCGGGGAAAACGGTCATTTGCGGGCACACCCCGCAAACGACTGGCTACATTGGTGACTATGGCCATCTGAAGTGTATGGATACCTATTGCTTCGGGGGGCAATATTT
>JAUMAI010000438.1:1461-11170 GCA_032116775.1 Pirellula sp.
TGCGACATCAGGACGTGGCCGAAAGCGACCAACCGCTGGTGCAGCTGCTGAGCAGTGTGATCAACACCGTGCAGGATTCGCTGCTGATCACCCTGGCAGAACCGATGGATTCTCCAGGACCGATCATTGTCTACGTCAACCATTCACTGCTGAAGCAGACCGGTTTTCAACGTCACGAACTCGAGCCATGGGCCGTACTGCAACGGCGCTGTCGATTTCTGTGGAAAATACTCCTTTCGGTGAAGCGATTTGGCAAGAAATCGGCAGGACCTTGAAGATCGGATTCGAATTGGGTGAACCCAACCCCAGTATAACGGTCGATACCTAGAATGTGGGCGAATAGGAGATTACGCTTATCCGCCGAAAGTGCACCCTCGTATGGGGCGTGAAAAGTCAAGGTTAGTTCGTTACAATCCGCTGGTTTACCCAGATTTTGCAATCTTCATAACCGTAATCTTTGAAGGTTGGTGATGCGGTCGTAGCATCCGAGTCTGGGATCGGCGAGAGTTAGCATACATGGGTGGACCATGAACGAGTTGGAGCCTGCGGACGTATCGAAATACTTCCCGACGTACGCTGTTCCCCAAACAGACTTAGTTTCTGCAGCGCAGTTCTGGGCAGAAAAAACGCCGGATAATCCGGTCTTCTACTTCACCGACGGTGAAGGGGGAGAAGACGTTTGTCTGACGTATCGGCAATTGGACCGTGCAGCCCGAGCAGTTGCTGCGCGCTTACAGCAGGCTGGCTCAGCGGAAGGTCAACGCGTTCTACTTTTGTACCCACCAGGACTCGACTTCGTCGTTGGGTTTTTCGGTACCCTCTACGCCGGAGCGATTGCGGTTCCCGCGTTTCCACCGCGCAAGAATCGCAAAGGGGCCCGCATCCAAAGTATCGCGGAAGATTGTTCCGCGAATTGGGCTTTGAGCATCACCAGTGTTTGCGACCTCATCCACTCCGATGAAAATGCTCAGCAAGATTTGGCTGGGGCTGAAGTATTAGCCACCGATCAGATCGCGCTGTCCATGGCAGACCAATATCAACCGGTGGCCATCAATCAGGTGGCACCCGCTGTGTTGCAATATACTTCTGGTTCGACCGGACAACCGAAAGGCGTAGTGTTGACTCATGCCTGCTTGGTTCGTAACTCCGAACTGATTCTTCTGGCATTCGAACCGGGACCTGGAGGTGGCTTGAGTTGGTTGCCTTTGTATCATGACATGGGCTTGGTCGGTGGTGTATTGGAACCTGTATTTTTAGGCAGGCCCAACGTCCTGATGAGTCCAATGAGTTTCTTGCAGCGTCCGGCGCGGTGGTTGCAAAGTATTTCCAAGTACCGTACCGCTGTCAGCGGCGGTCCTAACTTTGCTTACCAATTGTGCGTCGACAAAGTTACCGATGCAGATATGGAAGGTGTTGACCTCAGTTGCTGGTCGGTAGCCTATAATGGTGCCGAACCAGTTAGAGCCGCCACACTGGAAGCTTTCGCAAATAAGTTCGCCAAGTATGGATTTAAAAAATCGGCGTTTTTGCCGTGTTACGGAATGGCAGAAACGACCTTGATTGTGACCGGAGGGCCAACCGCTTCTCGGCCATTCTTCCGCACCTTTGACGCCACAGAATTAGATGAGCGGCGGGTGAAGGTATTGGACAAGGATGATGGCACTGACCAGTCGCGTACGTTGGTTGGCTGCGGCGCAGTGCTTCCCAATGAAAACGTGAACATCGTTGATCCAGACACCTTGGAAGAATTGCCTGCCGGACGTGTCGGCGAAATCTGGGTTCAAACTCCCAGTGTCGGAAAGGGATACTGGCGCAAACCTCAAGAAAGTCAGCGCACTTTTTCTGCCTTCACGGTTGCTGGACGAGGGCCGTTTTTGAGAACGGGCGATCTCGGATTCCTCCACGAAAATCAGTTGTTCGTGGCGGGCCGTCTGAAGGACATGATCATTGTGCGTGGCGTTAATCGCTACCCACAAGATATCGAAATGACCGTGGAACAATCCCACAAGGTCATTCAGTCCGGCTCTGTCGCTGCCTTCGCTTTGCATACAGATGATCGAGAGCGTCTCGTAATCACCGCCGAAGTACAGCGCGGCGCCCAGCAAAATTGGGATGAGGTCATCCAGGCTATTCGCCGACGCGTGACTGAGGTGCATGAGCTTCCACCTGAAGCTATTTCGCTTGTGCGTTTTGGAACCTTGCCTAAGACCTCAAGCGGAAAGATTCAACGCCACGCTTGTATGAATGATTATCGCAACAATGCGCTAAAGGTCGTGGCGCACTGGAAACTAGGCGAAGTTGCCTTGCCTAAGCAAGAACCGATGATTGCTGCATCGACGATCCAGGGAAGTGACTTGGGTGACGAGTCGATTAAGAGTTTGCTGCGAGATCCCAAAGAGAAAGGGACCGACCCGCATCCGGAGATCTGTCGCGTCGTGATCGCAGCGGTCAAAGCGGTTGCACAAGAAAGAGCAGATGATGTAAATCTCGACACCAACATTGTTCTTGATCTTGGCTTGGATTCTTTAGAACGTCTCCAAATCGCCCATTCGCTCGAACAGCAGTTCGGTGGACGTTTCCCTGAGGACGTTCTTCAAGAGATCGAAACGGTGCGTCAAGTTGCGTCCGCGATCGAAGAGCTCTTCGGTGTGGAACGTATTCATCGCAGTTTGACTGAAGCTGTCGCTGCCGAAGAGGTTCTTGTAAGTCGCGAGGTAACAGCCGAAGACTACCAGTTTGATTTGTTGCCTGAGTATCGTCGGCTGAAGGCGACGATGACGGAATTGCTTTCGACTGGCGTACGAAATCCCTACTTCGCCCAGCACCAAGGCGTTGTGCGGGATACCACTCTCATCAACGGTCGGGAACTGATCAGTTTCGCTTCCTACAATTACCTCGGGATGAGTGGTGATCCGGTTGTCAATAAATCCGTAGTCAATGCCGTTAACAAATACGGAACTAGTAGCTCAGCCTCTCGATTGGTCAGTGGCGAGAAAGATCTTCACCGGGTGTTGGAGCAGCGAATTGCGAGTTGGATCGGGGTTGAAGATAGTGTCGTCATGGTGGGAGGCCACGCCACCAATGAATCGGTCATTGGGCATTTGCTTGGGCCGGGCGACTTGATTCTTCACGACTCTTTGTCCCACAACAGTATCGTGCAGGGAGCCATTCTATCTGGTGCGCGACGCCGCGCATTTCCTCATAATGACTTCCGCGCGTTAGAGCGTGTGTTGAGTAGCATCCGCGATAAATATCGTAGAGTGCTCGTGATCGTTGAGGGTGTCTACAGCATGGATGGTGATTATCCAGAGCTGCCTAAGTTCATTGAGATTAAGCAACGCTATAAGTCGTGGCTGATGGTCGATGAAGCGCACTCGATTGGAACGATGGGCAATACGGGGCGAGGTATTTCTGAGCATTTTGGTATCGATGCTAATACGGTCGATATTTGGATGGGGACTCTTAGCAAATCGTTCGGTTCTTGCGGCGGTTACATCGCAGGGCGACGAGAACTAATCGAGTATCTGAAGTACACGACACCGGGCTTTGTCTTTAGCGTCGGGTTGTCCCCAGCCAATGCGGCTGCGGCTTTAGCTTCGCTACAAATTCTGGAAGATGAACCCGAACGAGTTGAGAAGCTGCGGCAAAATTCAAGATTGTTTTTGGAGGAGGCCCGTAAACGAGGCCTTAATACGGGCGATTCAGCGAATACGCCTGTGGTGCCAATCATTCTTGGTAACTCTTTGGTCGCATTAAAACTTGCGGACCGTATGGTTAGTCGTGGTATTAACGTTCTACCCATTCTCTATCCTGCGGTTGAAGAGGCTGCAGCGAGGTTGCGATTCTTTATTAACTCAACACATAGTCGAGAGCAGATTCTCTTGGCTGTACAAACGGTTGAAGAATCGATTCAGGAAATGTTTCCCGGCTTCCTTAGAGGAAAACTTCAAGCGTCCTAAGGAGGCCATGCAGAGCTCAATTCGGGTGCTCGTAGATCGATGCCTCCGTGAGTTTGAGCTGCTGTCGTAAAGTCTAATTGAATCCTCAGCGGTTCATGGAGATTTTCATGGGCAACAGCCATGCTGGCGCCCGGACTCATGGTTTTTTGGGCCATAGAGAATGCTTGACCAGGGATGCAATGCTTGACCAGGGATGCTTCGAGTGGTAATTGACGTGCCCTAGTAGCATGCAGGCACTCTAGCGCGTTATCTTGCTAACAGTCGCAGAGACGATCATCGCAATCTATGTAGTGGCTCTGTCAGTTTACGTGGTACTCGGCTGAAGGTCCGTACTTTGTAGAGGTAAACGCATATGGGTTTGGCATCAATAATCCCAGGATATTCGAGCTATCTAGATCGCGAGAAAAGATTGGATGATGATTCGCGAACCAGAAAGTACCTAGCCAGTCGATTGCAAGCTTGTAAGCAGTTATTGCAGACTCATTTGCAGAGTTTATTACGAGTAGCAAAGTTGGATGAAATTGCACTGGGTGAAAAACTGCGAGTCGAATTGGACACAATCCAGCAAAAGGTTGAGTCGGTGGCGAGTGGTAATAGTAACTGGTTTGTCCCTTCGAAAATTACGCACGAGGTAGCCCAAACGCTCAGTCAACTTGATAGTGCAATGGTGTCCGATTTGGATCGCGTTGCCAAAGCTTTGGCGGATCCAAATGTGCCTTCTGTGGAACTGTTGCAGGTAAATATTGACGAAGCCATAAGAGCTGCCAGCGAGCTTAGATTGAAATGGGAAAGACGGGTCAAGCTGATGCGCGGTGAGGCGTAGAACCAATATCGATTTAGTGGTGCAAAGTTTGGACAAGGAGAGTTAGCATGGTTTTTCGATTAGAAGTTATTGATTTCTTTGATCCCACGGGGGCTAGTGTTGTTGGAAGAGTGCCTGCCGATGGAACCGCTGCGATTCAACTTGGTGCCCAACTTATCGTCCAGCAAGCTCAGGAGGCTGTTTTTTTTCGCGATGGCAAAGCGATGGATGTTTTTGGGCCTGGCCGGTATACCCTGACCACGGCAAACATCCCGCTGTTAACGCGTATTTTGACTATTCCCTGGGAGAAGTCGCCATTTCAAGCTGCGGTGTACTTCGTTGGTAAACAGACCTTTGTCGATCAGCGTTGGGGAACGAAGACGCCCATTACTTTTCGTGATCCAGACTTTGGTTTAGTGCGTTTGAGAGGCTTCGGAAAGTTTGCTTTTCGCGTCGTGGATTCGACCTTGTTGATTAACTCTCTCGTCGGTACGAGTGGACGATACACGACCGAACAGGTTACCAGCTATTTAAAAGATGTGATTGTGTCCGGGCTAACCGATTTTCTGGCGACGGCCAACATCGGACTGGTTAATCTGCCAGCTAAATTTGATGAGGTAGCCGCTGCAGCACGAGTGAAAATTTCGGATGCCTTTAGCAAATTCGGGCTGGAGCTTACGGACTTTATTATCAACAGCATTACGCCACCTGAGGAAGTTGAGAAGGCGATCGATGCGCGGGCAGGCATGACGGTTTTGGGTGACTTAAAGAATTACACTTTGTATCAAGCCGCCAATTCGATGGCGGCGGCCGGTCAGAGTGGAGCTGCTGCATCGGGTATGGGATTTGGCTTAGGCATGGCGTTTCCGGCAGCACTTCAGCAAGCGATGCAAGCTTCGTCTGCTGGACCAGCGGGCTCCGCTGCAGCCGGTGCTCCGGTGGTAGCTGGAGTTGTGCCCGGATCAGTCGGTCGACTGAATCTGTCGGCTTTGGAAGGAGCAGCGAAGAGTGATATTCGTGGTTTGGTAAAGCAAGTTGCTACGAATTCAAAGTGGGCTCTCTCCGAACAAGGTGATCGATGGGGCATGACGATTCCAGTTGGCAGCCTCCGCAAGCAAACGGTTTATGCCATTTTTGGTCGTAAGGATCAGGAAGGCCATGAACTGGTGTCATTTTGGTCGCCGTGCGGTCCAGCTAATCCAAAGAATGCAGTCACACTGCTGAGGTTCAATCACCAAACCCTGCACGGTGCCTTCGCGTTTCAGCCCAATGAACAAGGGGCAGAGGAATTAGTCCTGCGCACCAATTTGTTGGCTGATACGACAGATGCCATGGAAGTGTTGCGTGTTGTCAGTGCAATTGCATGGCAGGCTGACGAGGTCGAACAACAGCTCGGTGGCGGAGATGAACTATAAAAAAGTTTTTCGATAACAAAAAAGCGTGCTGAGAAAGATCCTCAGCACGCTTTATGTTTTCAAGAACAATCAAGAAGCTAAAAGCACATTACTTCTTGCTCAACTGCTCCTCGATGGCTTTGACAAGTTCATCGCCCTCTGGAGCGATCGTCGGAGCAAATCGTGCTACGACGGCACCATCTCGGCCAATAATAAACTTTTCGAAGTTCCAGCTAATCTTTCCTGACCCTTTAGGTTTGGTGTCTAACGAGGTTAGGTGTTTGTAGAATGGTGCAGCCTTGTCGCCGTTAACATCGATCTTGGCGAACATGTCGAAGGTCACGCCGTAATTCTTCGTGCAGAAAGATTTGATTTCCGCTGCAGTGCCTGGCTCCTGGCTACCAAATTGGTTGCATGGAAAACCTAGGATGACTAAGCCTTTGTCTTTGTACTTGTCGTACATCGCCTGCAGGCCTTCATACTGGCCTGTCAAACCACATTCACTCGCCACATTAACGACGAGAACTACCTTGCCAGCGTAACTGGAGAGGTCGACCTTCTTGCCATCCAAGCTTTCCATTTCGAAAGCGAGGGCTGCTGGAGCTTTTTTATCGTTATCAGCCGCAATCGATGCACTTGCCACAAACAACGCTCCGCAAATTGCCAAGGTACGTCCCAAGAGGCGGGAAAGATTTCCTGAGCCAACGACAGAATTAAGAAACCGATTTGTCATAGTGTGAACCAAATGGAAGGAGGGAAAAGGTTGGGATGCTACTTATGGACATTGTAGAGAGTGCGGCTAGGGGTAGCCAGTTCCTGTCGGGGGGCGCTGAGAGGGTAGAAAAGTTTAACTGGCAGATTTCGCTTACTGCGCCTTAGCGAAGGGTGTTCGGCTGGGTAGTAATGGGCGTAGCTTTAGTGGGTGGGTAAGTGGAACGCCGTATATTTTTCGAATTTTGTTGGTCGAATTTTTGCAGTGTACATAGTGGCAGTACTTGCTGATTTCACAAAAACAACTGAATGTTAGTGGCTGGCAAACCCGAGGAAAGTCGAACAATTGATGGTTGTCTCGACTCCTTGTTTGGAGGGGAGGCCAATTCGTGTCTGTGCGGTTATAGGACGTAGAGGGATTGTCCGAGCGGCGAATCGATCTGGTCGCAAGTGCCCCTCTTGACGGCACTTGGGATGATTCACTACATTTGGTCGTTCGATATAGGCCCCGCGATATAGTCGTAGCACAAAGTGAAGCCAGCATAGCTTCAATTGGCAGAGCACCGCATTCGTAATGCGGGGGTTGTGGGTTCGATTCCCACTGCTGGCTCTTTTACTGCTACTATTTCTGAATCGTTTCCCCAGGAGTCTTGGCCAAATGGCTCAAGGAGCAGTTGTAGATCTTCGCGATATTGTTCTTTCCAACAGTACGTTTGGACCTTCTGAAATAAGGCAATTGTGCCAAGGTATAGCTGAGGACTTCAATCAGTTTTCGACCTTGCGCGATGCTGTTCAGGAGTTGGAAGCAGTTGAGGAGCGGAGCCCAGCGACATCAACTCGCTTGGGTGTTTGTCTGTACTTGATCGGTCGTATCGCCCAGGCTGAGCAGGTTTTGCTCAAGGGTGATGGTGGCGCTTTAGCTCAGTTTTACTTGGGCAAAGTTTGCTTCCAGATGGAACAGTACGACCGAGCAGTAGGTTATTACGATGCGGCGCGTAAGGCTGGTTACGATTCTGACCATTGCCAACTCGCTACCTCTGAAGCATTGCGATATCAAGGCAAGGTTCAAGAAGCTATGAACTTGCTCGATAACATGTTCGGGCCAGTCGAGCAAACCGCTGAGTATTTATATCAACGTGGTTCTACAACCGCCGCGTTGGGTGGAAACCCACAGGAAGTCACAACCTATTTCCAACGGGCGGTGGCTGCCGATGGCCGGCATGCTGGTGCATTGTTCGGATTGGCCATGGAGAACGATCGATTTGGAAACGATGACGATGCATTGCGTTTATATGAACGAGCAGCCGGCGTCTTCCCAACTCACATCGGTACTTTGATCAATCTCGGCATTGTCTATGAAGACCGAAATGAATACGGCAAGGCTCAGCTTTGCTACAAGCGAATTTTAGAGGTCTTTCCAGATCACGCCCGAGCCAAACTGTACATTAAAGACGCTTCGGCATCGGGTAACTCATACTACGACGAAGAGTCTGCTAAGCGCACCGAGCGTTTGAGCCAATTGCTCAACATTCCAGTCGCTGATTTTGAATTGTCAGTTCGAAGCCGTAATTGCTTACAGAAGATGGGTGTTCGCACCTTAGGTGATTTGACTCGCACTACCGAGCAAGAGTTGCTCGCCAGCAAGAACTTTGGCGAAACGTCGTTGGTAGAGATTCGTGACATGCTTTCGTCTAAGGGCTTGTCCCTTGGTCAGTTCTCGCACGAACGACGCGAACCAGAACCATCGGTCGATCTCTCTTCGCTGTCGCCCGATCAGGCAGCCGTTTTAGATCAGCCGATATCGAATTTGAACTTATCGGTTCGTGCTCGTAAGTGCATGGTTCGTTTAGGTATCAACACCATAGGTGAATTGATTCGCAAGACGGGAGACGACATGCTGGAGTGCAAAAACTTTGGTGTGACGAGCTTGAATGAAGTGCGTCAAAAGTTGTCTGGTATGAACTTAAAGTTGCGTGGCGATTGATCATCTTGCATTAATCCTGCGTGAGTTTCTCCTAAAATTGAGAGGCGGTTGGAGCTGCATTTAGTTCCAATCGCCTTTTCTTATGGTCGTTTGGATGAACGATTAAAATGAATACAGAAGCTATCGCTCCGGCACCCTTTGAGTATCAATTACTCAAAAAAGATGTTTCCACCGAAGCGCGTCGTGGTCGTTTTTATACCCCGCATGGCGTTGTGCAGACTCCTGCCTTTATGCCTGTTGGTACTCAAGCGACGATTAAAGGCTTGACCATCGATCAAGTGCGCACGACCGGTGCCGAGATGATATTGGCAAACACTTATCACTTGGCTCTGAGACCAGGTAGTGATTTGATCGCTAGGCAGGGAGGATTGCACGCTTTCATGGGGTGGAGTGGCCCAATTCTGACCGATAGTGGTGGCTTTCAAATCTTCAGTTTAGCTGATCGGGCAAAGATTACAGAAAAAGGGGCCGACTTTCGTTCCCATATCGATGGTCGCTTGTTGCATTTAACTCCAGAGGAATCGATTCGCATCCAAGAGGAACTGGGTAGCGATATCGCAATGGTATTGGATCACGTCGTTGCGCTGCCAGCCGAACGAGAAGTTGTCTGGGAAGCGCATTTGAGAAGTATTCGTTGGGCAGAGCGATGTTTGAATGCCTCGACACGAAAAGATCAAGCAAAATTCGCGATCGTGCAAGGTGGATTAGATGAGGAGCTGCGCGTCGATTCCGCGAGACGCTTAAGAGAATTTCCATTTCCTGGATTTGCCATCGGAGGATTAAGCGTTGGCGAACCACCACCCGAGATGTATCGAATCATTGCTGCCACGACCCCCGAACTTCCCCAAAACAAACCTCG
>JAUMAI010000439.1:0-10218 GCA_032116775.1 Pirellula sp.
TGGGAGTGCTATGGCTGCGGTCATCGGCACGATGCGGGTGACCGAGCAAATCGATGCATTATTAGCGATGGGCGCTGATCCAGTTCATTACTTAGTTGTCCCACGTTTCTTGGCATGTATCTTTCTGATCCCAGCCTTGACCATCATGGCAGATTTCATGGGAATTGTGGGAGGTTATTTCTACAGCGTTATTATTCTCAACATTGACCATGCGCAGTATTTGCGGAACAGTCGCGAGTACGTTGGCGGTTTCGACTTTTTTAGCGGTGTGTTTAAGAGCATTTTCTTTGGGGCCATCATCGCAGTTGTCAGTTGCTACCGTGGCTTCAATTGCCAAGCAGGTGCAGAGGGAGTTGGCAAGGCAGCAACGGCTGCTTTCGTGCTTAGCTTCGTCATGATCCTCGGTATCGACCTGATCCTGAATATATTTCTCGAGGCCATTTACAGTATGTTGTGGCCACGTGGGGCAGTTCTTTTCTAAAGCACTAGGGCTTTTCCACATGGTCAGCATTTCACATGATGTTACGGCGAGCCAATCGCTCCCATACGATCGAACTCTTATCGAGACACAGCATCTCAATTTGGTCTATGGTACGCAGCCGATTTTGCGCGACATCAATTTAATCATTCCCCGCGGTCAAACACTTGCGATCATCGGCGAGAGTGGCTGTGGCAAAACGATGTTGCTCAAGTCGATTGTAAACCTGATCAAACCAACATCGGGTAAAGTCTTTTACGATGGCCGCGACATCCATGCCCTTAGTGTGCTGGAAATGACGAAACTCCGTCGCAAATTTGGTTTTGTCTTTCAAAATGCGGCGCTCTTCGACAGCATGACCATTGGGGAGAATGTGGCTTTTCCGGTTCAGCAGCAAGGCCTAGATCTTTCTCGCGATTGCGAGCGTATGGTACGCGAACGTTTAGCTGAGGTCGGGCTACCCGAGAGTGTTATCCCTAAAAGGCCGTCTCAATTGTCAGGCGGTATGCGAAAACGTGTCGGCTTAGCGAGAGCTCTGATTCTTGAACCAGAACTGGTTCTCTACGATGAACCAACCACTGGCCTCGATCCGATTATGAGCGATGTGATCAATGAGTTGATCTTGAGAACTCGCCAGAAGTATCCAGTCACTAGTATTGTCGTGACGCATGATATGCGTACGGCAAAGAAAGTGGCCGATAGAATCATCATGCTTTATCCTTTCAGTCGCTTGGAAAAGGATGAGCCGCAAATCATTTACGATGGCCCACCTAGCGGTATCGAACATACCGAGGATCGTAGAGTGCGCCAGTTTGTCGAAGGCGAAGCTGGAGAACGTTTGATGGAGCTACGTCGCTGGAACGACGAGGACCTTTCTACCAGTAGCTATCCGCAAGATTCATTGAAACAAATCTAGGAGTGTGAACCACATGGATGATAAAGCATATCGCTTCGGCGTAGGCGTCCTAGTGCTCGCTTCTTCCGTCATTGGGATCATCTTGGTTTTCTTCTTTGGGGCGATTCCCAATTTTTTGATTTCGCACTACACCGTTACCATTAATTTCGCAGCTGCTCCTGGTGTCGAAATTGACACACCCGTAAGAAAAAGCGGCGTACGAATCGGTCGAGTGGTAGGAGTAAAACTGCAAGATGATGATGAGGGAGTTAATCTGACTCTGGAGCTGGAATCTAGATATCGTATTCGCGCCGGTGAAGTTGCCCGTATCCAAACAGGTTCTTTGATCACTGGCGATGCGGTAATCGAGTTTCTACCAGCGACGCGGAACTCACTGTTAACAAGATTTGATGGAGTCGGTGGCGGATTGAAAGATGGCAATCTTCAGGCCGAAGAACAGGAAATGGCAGCAGCCTACTTGAAGGACCAGGATTATCTCACCGGCGGTGAAGTAGCTAAAGATCCCCTCGATAGCGTCCTGTCGATGCAAGAAAACTTTTCGACCACACTGCAGTCCATCGATGTGGCAGGTAAAGAGATATCGATGTTAGCTCGGGACGTTCGCACCTTGATGGGAACGCAAGATGGCTCGGTACCAAACATCGTCAAAAAGGCTGAACAAACCATCGATAATTTCAATCAAACCTTGGATGCAGTTGAAGCCATCTTAGGAGATCCAAAACTGCGTGAGGCTTTGATCGCATCGATCGAGCAGTTCCCAGAGGTCGTTCGTAAATCGAGCGAAGTGATCGACCAAACGAAACTCACGCTGAAGAATTTCGAGAATGTGGGTGTAGCGGCAGAGTCTGCTCTTAAGAATGCGGAGCAAGCCTTGGATAATGTGACCCAAATCACCGATCCTTTGGCGGAACGGGCTCCTGAGGCTGTTGATGATGTTCTGCGTACGGTCGACAACCTTGATGCACTGTTACTCGATCTGCGACGATTTTCATCTCGGCTAAATTCAGGAAACGGAACTGTTGCGCGTTTGATCGAAGATGAGCAACTTTATGTCCAATTGGTACAGACCTTGGAAAACGTTGAGCAATTGACCCAACGGTTGCAGCCCATTGTTGAGGACGTGCGTGTCTTCTCCGATAAAATTGCACGCGATCCAAGACAGCTCGGCGTCCGAGGAGCACTTGATGCTCGAGGCTCGGGTTTAGGAGTAAAGTAGTTTCGTCTCAGAGAGCGTATCGCACAGAATGTGACCTCCGTTAGAGCGCCGCTCAAGTCGTTAAGTCCGCGGCGAGTCTCGATCGCGCTCTGTATGTTAAAACCTTTGGCTTCACACTTCTGATTAGTTGTCCTGCCAATCACCATCGCCGGTGGTTGGGGCAGGGGAGGGAGTTCCCTCCACAGGTGGTCGAAAGCCTGCGCCAGGAATTCCAACGTTTGGCAAACTGGTCGGTGGCTGTCCACCTGGCAGCACCAAACCTTGAATCACCGGAGCCGGATTAAGGCTACCGGGCTGCCAAGCAGGGAGGCCTGAGGTGCCGCTTTGCAAAGGTGGAGAAGGTACATAGTTCGGTGCTGGACTCGGTACGATCGGGATCGGACTGGAATTAGGAGGATAGACCGATCCAGGTGGTAGCGTGGACATCGGCGGCACGTTGGAAGGGGGTATGATTACTGGAGCTGGTCTATTAATGGCTGGTGGGGGTAGTGATACAGCCACTCCTTCTGCTGCCTGACGCCGTAACTCGTCGGCGCGGGCCATTAACTCTTGGGAAGCAACAATCGGTTCAGGAATCATCTCAATATCGATGATTCTCTCATCCCTGACTTCCCAGGGCCAAAGCGTTTCGGTCACAAAATCTAAGGGTGGTATTTCGTACCACGGTGGTGAAATCGTCCGGAGTACTTTCTCCGTGCGATAACCATCTCGAATCACTTCGATGCTGCGTGTTCCGTAGTAAGTGAATGGCACTGAGACCGGCGTATTACCGATGGGATGCTGATCAACGTAGACCGCAGCTCCAGGTGGATTGGTACGGACCGTTAGCCTCCGGCGTACACAACCACTAGCAGGTAGCAACAAGGAAGCTACTAACGCCCAACTAAGCCAGCGGCGTTTCCGACTCACAGGACTCGCATGATGCCGTGCCTTGGGAGATATAGCCCGCGAGCCTTTTTCGCTGCGGGTTCCCAAATCGCAGAAACCCGGTCCAATTTTCAATTTGTTGGAGCTAAATTCCATCGCTCTTGAAACCCATTCCGGCTGCGGTTCTTCCCCCCCGCTATCGGTCTGCAGTACACTACTGCGGGGCGGAGTATAGAAAGGGTTGGAAATCTAAGCCAGATCAACATCGACGAACTCCTCCTGATAAGATATAAGCCGAAATAGGGAATCAGACAGCTTGAATCGGCAACCTTCCGGGAACGGAGAATTGCCGGAAAATGCTTCGATTCACGACTCGATGGCCTAGAATCTTGCGTCTTATGGCAAATTGAGAGTGCTTGCATTCCACACGAAATGCAACGATGATTGAATGGGCGTTCAGCGTGTAGAATCCAACAGATATAGTCCGTGAGGGACGAGTTTAAACGTTGTCATCTCCTGCCGAATCACGCGAAAATCGATCACCCTGGCAATTAGCCATTGACTATGCAGTCATCTCCGATCTGGGTATGCGCCGTGCCAATAATCAAGATTCGGCGACCTCCCTTTTAGCGGATAGCAAGGCGATTTGGGAAAAATATGGGCACCTTTTCATGGTTGCCGATGGTATGGGAGCCCATGCTGCTGGTGAACTTGCCAGCAAGATGGCCGTTGATCGCGTATCGCATCACTATCGCAAGCTGCCACTACCGTTAGCGGTCGAAGCCATCCAGCAAGCTGTGATCGAAGCCAACAGCGAAATCTATCGGCGTGGACAGGCAAACGCCGAATTTCGCAACATGGGAACGACAGCCAGTGTCATGTTAATGCTCCCCGAGGGAATCGTCGTTGCCCATGTCGGCGACAGCCGAGTTTATCGGGTTCGCGGAGACTTTATCGAGCAACTAACTTTTGATCATAGCTTGGTTTGGGAAATGCGAGCCGCCGGCGAGGTCTCCGAAGAATCGACTCGTAGCGGCATGATTCCTAAAAACGTTATCACTCGATCTTTAGGGCCAAATCCAGTTGTTCAAGTCGATCTCGAAGGGCCATTCCCAATACACAAAGGGGATCGCTTTCTACTCTGCAGTGATGGGCTGACAGGTGTAGTCACCGATGAAGAAATCGGCTCTTTGTTGCAGTCATTCTCCGCGCAAAAAGCAGCTCAGGCATTGGTCGACTTGGCGAACTTACGCGGCGGTCCCGATAATATCACCGTGATCGTGGCGGAAGTCATTGGTAAGGAAGTTGTAACCTCGAATTCAATTTCATCTCAGCCAAGAATCGTCGCTAATGGAGACAAACGCAAAGTTTCCACCGCACTCCTTGTGGTGACACTTGTATGCTTTTTTGCCTCTGCAACCCTAGCTCTGCTGACCAATATTCCCCTTGCTATCGTCGCTGGGGTGTTAGGATTGATATCCTTAACCACAGCACTCGCACAGGCGAACTATCGAGCCACTGCTGCGAGCGAGACGACTCAATATGGTCGTGGACCTTATCGCAAATTTGCTTGCCGTCCAGATGCTAGCTTTGTCGAACGTCTCAAGGGCACGATGCACGCTTTACGCGAAGCATCCCAAGAGAGACGCTGGAAACTGAATTGGCCCATGCTCGATGATCTTTGCAAGCAAGGTGATCAGGCCGCCTCTAAAAACGACTTTATTGCGGCCATCCGGGCTTTCGCCACTGCGATCATGGAAACCATGGGACAAATACGCAAACAAGGTAATTCACAAGCCAGCGATTCTGGCATCGACTACTAAGGGTGCCTGGCACCGCTTGGTATCACAGGAAGTTGGCTTGCGCGGCGAGCTGATTCCCCCTCACCCCCAGCCCCTCTCCCCCTGGCGATTTTTGCTCCGCAAAAACGCCGGGGCGAGGGGAGCACGTAACCCGATTTGCTTCTCTACCTCTTGCCGAAGAGATCGAAGCGCAGCCCAGAGCTTTTCCGGGGCGAGGGGAGCACGTAACCCGATTTGCTTCTCTACCTCTTGCCGAAGAGATCGAAGCGCAGCCCAGAGCTTTTCCGGGGCGAGGGGAGCATGTATCCCGATATGCTTCTCTCCCTATTGCCGAAGAGATCGAAGCGCAGCCCAGAGCTTTTCCGGGGCGAGGGGAGCACGTAACCCGATTTGCTTCTCTACCTCTTGCCGAAGAGATCGAAGCGCAGCCAAGAGCTTTTCCGGGGCGTGGGGCAGGGTGAGGGGGAGCGCGTAGCGAGAAGGCCAACCCCCTGGCGCAGGCAGAAAATTGCGGTTGTGTCGAATGCCAAGATTTTGGTATTCCCCACTTTTAGCCTCTAAACAGATCGCTTTCCAACCGCAATCACTCTCGATCGGAGTCGACGGTGAAGAGACACTGGACCATCCGTAAGAAAATGCTCTTGGGAATCGCAGCCATCGCGGTTCCTTTGCTGCTGCTAACCTATAGCAGCGTGCGCGGGGCGTATTCTTATCGTGGACTAGCTGTTGCTATCAGCTTTCGAGCCGCTGAGTTACCCCTCTCAAATCAGGTTACCGAAGCAATCGAGGAACTAAGATTTCGCTCTCGCTCCACCACCGGTCTGACGGCTCCAAATGAAGGTGGGCCGATTGATAGTGGTTTATTCGAACGAGAGAAATTCCTCCAGCAAATGCATTCGGTCAGAGAAAAACTACTGAGCTATGAAAAGCACCTGCTTCATAGTCTCGATGCAGACCCATTGCTTGCAGATCGCTCCGTGGAAATCGAGCTAGTTAATCGAATCGAGGCTTCCCTTGATAAGATCGAACAGCAAATAGACGCGAGTCCTGAAATTCTTGACGACCCAACTGAAACGTTGACAGCAGAACTCAATCGCGCGCGGCAGTATGGTCATAAGTTACCGATGATTCTGCAGCAGAGAATGGTTCATTTTCGCGATGAGGTTCGAGGCAGATATCGCACTTGGATCGTAGTCAGTGGATTGAGCATGGTAGTGGCCAGCGTCTTGTTGGTTAGTGCGATTGCCTACCTTCGACTCTCGGTAGTTGCACCGTTCAAGCGATTACTGGAAGGAAGTCGCAGGGTTGCTAAAGGTGAATTCGATCATCGAATCGATTGTCGCAGCAGCGATGAAATATCGGAGCTAGCAGCGGCCATGAATCAGATGACGGAAAGCTTCGTACGAATTCGAAATAATCTCAATCGCGAGGTTCAACAGCGAACTCGTGAAGTCGTCAGAAGCGAACAACTCGCAAGCGTTGGATTCCTTGCCGCGGGTGTAGCCCATGAAATCAATAATCCTCTAGCATCTATTGCTTGGAGCGCCGAAGCTTTAGAGCATCGACTCTATGATTTGATTAATCCTCGCGACGATGCAGAGTCCCCATTACTGGAAGATGATCAGGTTGCTGTCCTAAAAACCTATCTTCGCCGTATCCAAGACGAAGCCTTTCGTTGCAAAGGGATTACCGAACGATTGCTTGATTTCTCGCGCATGGGAGATATCCGGCAAAAGCAGGCTACCGATATTTCGGTGCTAATCGACGATGTAATCGCGATGGTTAAGCACCTCGGCCAATACAGACAAAAGCAAATCCGAGTCAAGACTCGTCCCGGCTTGGTGGCCTGGGTCATTCCTCAGGAGATCAAGCAAGTTATTCTCAATTTGGTTACCAATGCCTTGGATAGCCTCGACGTCCAAGGGCAGGTTGAGATTTCCCTTGATACCGTCGATGAGTCCGTCCGTTTGGTTATAGAAGACAACGGTTGTGGCATGACTGACGAGACGCTACAGCACCTCTTTGAACCATTCTTTACCCGCCGGCGCGACGGTAAGGGAACCGGTTTGGGTCTATCGATCTCCTACCGTATTGTCCAGGACCACGGTGGACAAATAATTCCGTTTAGCAAAGGGCCTGGTGAAGGCTCTCGTTTCGAAGTGATTCTACCTAAGAACGAACCAGCTCAGTCTCATGAAAAGCACGCACAAGCCGCTTAAGTCCCTATCCATTCTCTTTGCTGATGACGAAGAGTCACTACAAGAAGTCATGCGCATGGAGTTGCCGCGTATGGGGCACCGTGTCACCGTATGCCCCGATGGACTCACGGCTGTCACGGCACTTGAAAAGGACAGCTTCGATTGCCTGTTAGTCGATCTCGACATGCCAGGCCTCAACGGTATCGGCGTCATTCAACGCGCTAAGGAACTGTGCCCCACCATCGAAGCGGTTGTTCTCACCGGTAAACAATCAGTTGAATCCGCAATCCAAGCGATGCGCTATGGAGCATGCGATTACATCACTAAACCGTGTCGTTTAGCTGATCTAGAATCCTTGCTAACCAGAATCGCTCAACGTCGAGATCTCGCGCTGAAGTATCAAGCTGCCCAGCGACAGCTCGAACACAAACAAGGCAAGATGCAGTTAATTGGCAAACACCCTTCTATGGAGAAGGTGCGCAAACTCGTTGAAAAAGTTGCACCAGCAACCAGCACAGTACTCATTCGCGGCGAAACGGGTTGCGGAAAAGAACTTGTTGCTCGAGCCGTACATGACTGCAGTCCACGTCGCGAGCAACCATTCGTTGCTGTCAACTGTGGTGCGTTACCAGAAAATCTTATTGAAAGCGAACTTTTCGGACACCGTAAAGGTTCTTTCACCGGTGCCGACACACATCGCGAAGGCCTATTTGAAGTCGCAGATGGTGGCACCATTTTTCTAGATGAAATCGGAGAACTTCCACTACCTCTCCAAGCTAAACTTCTCCGGGTACTAGAAAGTGGAGAGATTCGAAGAGTAGGAGATAGCACTCCTTTCAAAGTCGACGTACGTGTTGTGTGCGCAACCCATCGAGACTTGGAAGGCATGGTCCAAGAAGGGACCTTTCGAGAGGATTTGATGTTCCGAATCAACGCTTTCGAAATCAATGTTCCTCCACTTCGCGAGCGAATATCCGATTTACCGGAACTCGCTACGTTTCTCTTCCATCGCTTTCGGCCCGACCTTAGTCAAATCCAAGAACCATTCACGCAAGATGCGATGGAAGAACTGTGCAGTCACATCTGGCCCGGCAATGTGCGCGAACTAGCCAATGTTATCGAACACGCAACGATTTTGTGCGACAGCTTACCGATCGACTCGAGCCATTTGCCGAGACATTTTACTGAGCGGCGATTGCGCAAAACACCTCGGCTGCATCAGCCTATGTCGCTCCGCGATCTGGAACTGCAAGCGATTCAAGAAGCTATGCAACGACATCAAGGTCATAAACCGGCGGTAGCTGAAGAGCTCGGAATAAGCCTAAAAACTCTCTACAACAAACTCGGTCAACTCGAACCACAACAAAGAGCCGCCTAAGTGGCCTAATCGGGCCATTACTAGTCGGGCAGTCAATCGATAACTGCTCTTGTTTGAATGAACCAAGTCTTCAGAACTTCAAGTGGCCCAGGTATTAGAGAGACACAACCAAATAAAAAAAGACGGGAAGCCAGCCGCTGCTCGCTTCTCGTCTCTAAATTTCTTAACGATGGTTTGGTGTCTCGGAGTTGGTGACTCGGAGTTGGTGACTCGGGGCTACTTTTTTCGGCGAAGCAATTAGCCTCTCGAAAACTTCGGTGCCGAGTTGTCTGACTTGTCGTTATCTGACGCGTCTTACCACACCCACTAGGATTCCGAGGACCTTGGCTTCCTTCACGTAAATTGGCTTCATGTGGCGGTTGGCTGGTTGCAACCGAATCCGACCATTCTCTGGATACCAGTACTTCAAAGTTGCCTCGCCATCCGGAGTTTGGGCCACAACGATATCGCCTGCTGTCGCCTTAGACTGTTTCTGGATCACAACAAAGTCACCGTCTTGGATGTGCGCATCGATCATCGAATCGCCGGTAACTTCCAAAACAAAACGGTTGTCCTTCTGGAACATCTCAGCAAAATCAACCATCTCATTTTGCTCAAAGGCTAGGGAGCAAGCCCCAGCGGCTACTCTACCGGCCATCGGCAAGCCAGGAGACGCATTGCGGTTTAGGGCCTCGGTCAATTCAATCGCCCGAGACTTGTTGGCAGCACGATTGATCATCCCTTTGCGTTCTAAAGCACGGAGATGGCACATAACCCCGTTGGGGGACTTAATATCCAAGATTTCGCCGATCTCGCGGACTGTCGGTCCATATCCTCGCTTGAGAATCTTCTCACGAATAAAGTCGTAAACCGCCTGCTGACGTTCCGTTAATGGTCGCGTCATCCTTGTTTCCTCTCTGCTTCAGATGTAAACTTGTGTCTATCTTTTACAGATCCCATAGGAAAGGCTGTGACTGGAGCTAGCTCCGACTGGATAGGGCAACTTTCAGCAACCTGAAGCAATGAGCCCTCAAGGCTCAAGCTGCTCTACGCCGATTACTCGACGCCCGTTTTTGCCCATCTTGTCGTTGTACTAGACACGTCGCTTGCCCAACATGTTGCTTTCACAGCCATGCTAGACCAAGCCACTACTTGCCACATCATTGGTGCGAGTTATCGCTCCAAGCCCCCTAAAAAACCTGTAAAAGCCCGATTGTTAATGGTGTTTAGGGCCGAACGCCGGCCATGCATGTCAAGTGCATGCATTTAACTTATGCACTCATCCCCGGAGTGGACACGGGAGTGGACTCCGCTCGTCGAAAACGCCTCGGTTAAAGCCCGAGCCGCTGGTCGCTAAATAGATGATCCCACATCAACTGAGCGT
>JAUMAI010000440.1:0-5558 GCA_032116775.1 Pirellula sp.
ATGGGGAGGTTTGTTGCTGATCGCGGGGACGGCCTTACTGACCTGGGGTGTCAACTTACCAACAGCGATTTTGGGTGCGGCGACATGGGCTCTTTATGTCGGGTTATATACGCCGTTGAAAACCAGGAGTTGGTTGAATACGGCGGTCGGTACGATACCGGGGGCAATGCCAGTATTGATGGGTTGGACTGCGGCTGGTGGTAGTTTATTAGATCCGCAAGGTTGGTTGCTGTTTGCTGTAGTGTTGTTGTGGCAATTTCCACACTTCATGGCTATCGCTTGGCTATATCGCAATCAATACGAGGCCGCAGGTTATCAGATGCTGACCAATATCGATCCAACCGGTAAGCGGGCCGGTAATCACGGCATCTACGGAGCTGCTGCTTTATTGCCGATCAGCGTGATCGTGTTAGGACCAGTTACTATAGTGACATGGATTGTGGCTGGTTTGGGATTGCTGGCAGCCATTCTGCAGTTGGTCTCTGCCTACAAATTTCGTCGTAATCCAAGTCAAGAGACAGCACGTCAGCTTCTTAAAGGCTCTTTGTTGTATTTGCCTGTGATGTTGGTGCTGGTTTCCATTCGAGCCATTCTCTAACCGGATGGTGGTTGTCTGTTCTCGAAGGACCTCCATCATGAATTCATCTAACAGTCATATTCCGAAGGCTCCGCATTTAACCTGGGCGGGGACTTTGGTTCTGTTAGAAACTCCTCCGCTGTTAATCCTAGCCATAATGAGCGTGGTGTTGGGGCGATGGATATCGCCACAGATTGCAGAGTGGGAAGGGCCTTACGATTTGAATGCCAAAGAGCCGTTTGTTGCATTCCTAGGTTTATTGATCGCCATGGGAGCTGTGGGGGTCCTTTGGTGCAGTCGACGGCATCGAGAAAGAGTGGCTCTCGCAACAGGTAACTTGCACGTCAGTGATGATTATTGGCGACGTTATTTCAAGCTTCTTTCGGCACTTGCTGCCGCGTTGTGGTTTTTAACACTGTGGCAGGTGGCGCAATGGTCACAGAAAGGTTGGGAGCCGGCGTATCCTCCAAGAGTGATGAACCAACTGGACTATCGCTATTTGAAAGGGGTCGACCAACGCTTAAGTGAGTTGGCGACTCAGCTTCGTGAAGGAAAGGTTCCAAATGGCCGAGGGGATATCGCGATTCGAGCGAAGTCGCCTGTCACTGGAGTGTCCACAAATGAAGAGAATGCTACTCCCAAAAAAATCATCAACGACTTACGAGAGTTTGTTTGTAGTTGGACCGAAGAAGCGTACGCGCTTGCTGTTACAGCTCAAGAACGACAGCAAGTTTTGAGATTGTTGGCGCTGCAGATCGCGCCGACCGCCCAAAGTGGCAACAGGTGTGAAGCGTGGAGTATGGAAGAGAGTCAAGAACTGCAGCAGCGATTGGTAGAGATTAAATCGCAGGTTCAATCTCTGAAGCAGGAACATGAAGCGATTGCTGTTCGCTGGAATAAAGAAAGCGATCCAACTCAGAAAAGTATTTTGGCTAACCAAGTGGTGGCGGCAGAAGATCGAGTCAATGTCGAGGTAAACCAACAATTGCGAATTCAGGGTCGCCTCGAGGTACTTGCTAACTCAGCTATCCAAACTCAAGGGCTCAATGAACTAATTCCCTGGTTGAAGTTGCCGATTCTTTCACGCGGTGGCGCATGGCGAGTGCTCGCGACCTGGATCGGTGTGCTTTATCTCTTGGTTCGTTTGAGCTTTTGTCTGTGTGTGTTAGTTATCGGTTTTTTTAGATCACGAGTTGGGTCAGGTCAGCATGCTGTCTTGGAGTCTCCTGCCGCGGGACGACAACTGGCTTGGTATTGGGCGGCTCCATTTTTTTGGTGGTTATGGCTTGGGTGGTGATATCCAAACTGAAATATGAATATGAACAGTAACGAAATACCTCTCAAGGCTCAGAATGTTGTGCATCGCTACGGCGATAAAGTGGCGTTGCAGGGTGTTGATCTGCAATTAAGAGGACAAGAAATCTTTGCATTGCTGGGGCCCAATGGGAGCGGCAAGAGTACGTTTTTTCGTTTGATAAGTACGCTGGCTAAGCTGCAAAGTGGCTCTCTGGAAGTCTTTGGTGCCAGTTGTGCGACGGACAAGTCCACAGTTCGGAAGCATCTCGGAGTCGTTTTTCAGTCACCCAGTTTAGATGGTAAGTTGACCGTCATGGAGAATCTGTGGTGCCAAGGTGCATTGTATGGTTTGGTCGGCGCAGCGCTGCGAAATCGAGCTGAAGAAGTACTGCGACAGCTCGGGATGTGGGATAGTCGTAATGCTCGCTGCCAAGAATTATCGGGTGGTATGAAACGCCGAGTCGAATTGGCCAAAGGTTTGTTGCATCGCCCGCGGTTATTGCTGATGGACGAGCCTAGTACCGGTCTGGATCCCGCCGCGCGATTAGATTTATGGCAGGCGCTGAGCCAGTTGCGCGATCAAGCAGGTGTGACGATCCTGTTAACAACTCACCTGTTAGAAGAAGCTGATAAAGCTGATCGCATTGCGATCATGGATGCTGGAAAAGTGGTGGCTTGCGCTTCGCCAGTGGAGTTGCGGCGAGAGCAGGGAAGCGAAGTGATCGCGATTGCGACGGATCGAGTTGACTTGGTCGCTAGTACCTTAGAGACCGAACTATCGTTAGTCGTGCGTCGCTTACATGCGGAAGTCCGAATAGTGAGCGAGGGAGTCTTGCAAACGCTCCCCGAAATCGTGCGAGCTGTGATGCCCCATGCATCGCAGGTCACCGTAGGGCGAGCGAGTCTGGAAGATGTTTTCATCGCCAAGACTGGCCGTCAATGGAATGAGCCAAAGGCTACTTAAGCCACCTGAGTTACCGATAAAATTTTCACCACACTGAGTTACATGGCAGAGGCTCAATGAATACTGTTGGCATGTTGGCCTGGAGGGAGTGGATACGCTTCTTTCGGCAAAAGCATCGTGTGATCGCAGCTCTCGGGCAGCCAATCTTGTTTTGGTTGCTGTTTGGGACAGGCATGCATCAATCGTTTCGCGGCGGCGGGGGAGGGGACTTCATGTCCTATTATCTCCCCGGGACTGTCGCTTTGATTTTGATGTTTACAGCCATATTCGCGACGATTTCCATTATCGAGGATCGTCGTGAAGGGTTCTTACAAAGTGTTTTGGTGGCACCCGTTCCACGCTGGACGATTGCGGGTGGAAAAATCCTCGGTGGTGGTGCAATCGCTTGGGTACAGGCGCTGATTTTTCTCGGATTGGCGATAGCTGTTGGCTCTGTTCCGGTTGCTTGGACGCTTTTAGCTTTAGTGTTGCTAATGGCCATTACGGCTGCAGGGCTGACCGCGTTAGGTGTTGTCTTCGCTTGGCCTATGGACTCGACCCAAGGGTTTCACGCGGTAATGAATTTGGTCCTGATGCCGCTGTGGTTGCTCAGTGGAGCATTTTTCCCAATTCCGCTGCTCGATAGTTCCGCGGCCATAGGGCAGTATGTGATACACTGGATTATGCGGTTGAATCCACTGACCTATGCAGTGGCTGGCATGCGTCAATTGGTTTACCCAGAGGCAGTTACTGCACAAGGTTTGTGGCAGCCTTCGCTACAGCTTTGCTGGTTCGTAACAGTTTTGTTTGTGTTAGTCACTATGGTCTTGGCTGTCCAAGTGGTTCAGCGACCATCGAAAGGTGAGTTGAAATGAGGCGGAATGCGCGTTGGGGTGGTACTTTTTTAACACCCGTGTTAGTGGTGGGGTCGCTCTTAATATTTGCTCTCCTCTTGATCATGGGCTTAGTCGCTTTCAAAAAATACGAAAAGCGAACCAGCGAAGAAGATGGTGTTGCTGGAAGAGCCATGGTAGAAGTTGAGGGTGGAGCAAAGATAGTTGCCACAGAAGGTTCCGAGCCAGTAAGGGTCGCTGATCAAGGTTGGTTAACGGAGTTCAAGTTGACCAGCTCCCGTAAGGAGCCTGTTACAAATACCAACTTGCTGGGCAAGCCTTATGTGATCAGCTTTTTCTTCTCCACGTGCCCAAGTGTGTGCGTCAAACAAAACGAGAAGATGAAATCTCTCTATGATAAGTTTGCTGATCAGGGCATTCGCTTTGTGAGCGTATCGGTAGATCCAGAAATCGATACTCCTGAGCGTCTGACAGAGTACGCAGAGCGTTTCAACGCCGATACTGAGAAGTGGCTGTTTCTGACTGGAGATATGGACTATATCAGTCGTGTGGGTGCTGAAGTATTTAGGATTTTTGTTACTCGGCGAGGGCACCCTGAGCAATTCATCGTGGTTGATGCTGATGGGAAAATTTTTGGCTATTACAACTGGACCGATGCCAGCCAATTCCTGACTTTGCAGCAAGATCTTACAGCTCTTGCCAGCGATCCACAATTAAGAGCGAATGAGACTCCTCGAGGGAGAGAGAAAAAAACGGAGACTCCTGCTGAGGATGAAGCCGCAGAGGCAAACGAGTAACTGCGGTGTCGATTTAGTTTTTACCTATGTTTCTGCCTCTTGACCGAAGGGAAAGCCACGCGTGGTTGAATACCTGCCACATGTTAATACCTGCTTGAATGCACTAGCTACGATTTTGTTGGTTGTCGGCAAATTGCTGATTCATCAAAAGAAGGAGAAAGCGCATCGCAATGTGATGCTTTCTGCGTTGGTTGTTAGCGCATTATTCTTGGGGTGTTATCTAACCTATCATTTCAATGTGCCAAGTAAAAAATTCCCGACCGATACCTCGGTCGCGCCGGTAGCGGCACGTTACATTTATTATTCCATTCTGCTGTCGCATGTTGTGTTAGCGATGTCCGTGCCATTCTTGGCTATCGCATCGATTTACTATGGGCTAAAGGATCAGCGAGCCGCACATCGTCGCGTTGTCGCCTGGGCCTGGCCTATTTGGTTATATGTGTCTGTAACTGGGATTATCGTTTATTTGATGCTCTATCAAATCTTCGTTCCGCCGGTGAACGGTTAGGTAGACAGGTGGTCGGGCCCAAGTTTTAAGTATAATCTGAAGGCTTGGGCTTTGGGTTCGATCCGTCTGAGCCACAAAGCCAACCATGGAGATGCAGCGGATTGCTTTTCAGTAGTACGCTGGAGAATAGATTGATTTCAGTCCGCTTACCAATGGTGATGAGCATTCTCTGGGAATGTATCGCAAAAAAAAGATTGGTACGGCGACTTGTTACGGCAAGGGATGTTAGCACCGTGGAGTGGAGCGATGCCAATTTCGACACTCATTGTTAGGCACGGATTGCTCACGTTAATGGCGCATGCTATCGGCATCTTTTGTTTGGTGAGTGTTAGCTTTGCTGGTGAGCCGAATTGGCGAAATCAATTACTGGAAATCGATGCACCACGGCTTAATCAGCTGCAGCAGGTGCAGCAGTTGGTGGAATCAAAGCAATATAGCGAGGCTCTCGACCTGCTTCAAAAAATTGAAGATGAAGGTGGAAGTTTGTTGATTGAAGCTAGTCGTTTACCTGACACAGCTCCATTCCCAGTTGCTCGATACATTCCACTCGCAGATTATTGTCATGCTTGGCGGCTGGCTTGGT
>JAUMAI010000441.1:0-6950 GCA_032116775.1 Pirellula sp.
CACCGAGTAGGATCGTACCACCGTCTGGCACGTTAACCGAGGTTGATACCGAGGTCTGAGCGAACGATGGCTGTTGAACCGTGGTACCTTCGATGACTTCGCTTTCATCTTCACGATCTATTACATTACCATCAGCGTCCTTCACTACCGTACCGTTGTCTGTCGACTTGCGGCCTTCGAAGGTAAAGGTATTTACTTCGCCGATTCGGGTGAAGTTAGGCAACAATGTTAGTCGTACGAAGCGTTTGTCTGGAGACACAACCGCTTGAACATTCAACTGGGTACCTTCGTTAAGGACCACAATCACAGGTTGCTGAGCTACTGCGAAGTCGCCGACGACAGGGATCAAGCCGACCACGAATGGTCGTGATACTGTATCGGTGATGGAGGCAAACTGACCGTCGTACAGTGTAACCTTAGGTGCGTTGAGTACGTTGGTTCGTGTATCACCTTGAGCTGCTTCTAGGAAGAAGAACATCTCAATGTCGCTGAGGATTGCGAAACCGAACTGGGCTGCAGTGTTAGCATCGAATCCACCGACCTGAGGAATCGCTGATCCGAACGAGCCTTGAGTGAATGCGAGGTCGAGGTCCGCTGTTGGTGAGCCATCAGCCCCCAAGCCAACCGTAACGCTTGGTCCAGCGTCATCTGGAGGAAGGGTCGACACGTTATCATCGATTCGGAAGTCGAAGTCGACACCAATTCTCTCGAAGAAGTTGTCTGCGAGGGTGATAAAGCGTACTTCAATGGTGACCTGGACGTTCTGCAAAGCTCGGAGAGCTTCCAGCAGTTCCTGGATCTCTTCATGTGTTTCCTGTGGAGCACTGATAACCAGCGATAGATTACCAGGGTATGCCTGCATGGTTGCATCGCCAGCTTCCCACATGTCTGGATCGACGGTGGTTTGAATCAACTGCATCAGCTGGCCGAAGTCAGCCATGGAAGCACCACCACCACCGCCCAGACCACCGGATGGATTGACATTCATTTGTGGGAACCCACCCATGATGCCATTACCCATGCCCATCTGAGGACCAACGCCACCAACCATCGGTCCGCCACCCATGGGGAGACCCAATCCTGGCATACCAGGCATGCCAGCCATCTGGGCCAACACGTTGTTGTTGGGAGCTGCGGAATGGTTCTTGCTCGATACCATGTGGAAAGGTGACACGTCGTTGGTTTGCACCAACATACGATTGCCTTGCGTCTGGTACGCAGCCTGGATAGCACCAGCCATACCCTGTGAGTAGTCAATCACAAAGTTTGGAATCGGTACTACCAAGTCTTTGACATTGTAGGTCTGGAATACTACGTTGCGACGGATTCGGTCGCGGCTGGTTACCATCAACACGTCATTGCGAACGGTATGCCCTAGGTTCAGAGGTTCCAAGAGAAGCGTCAGGGCTGCTTTCAAGGAAACTGGACTGTTGAGGTTTAGGTTAACGGTTTGGTCTGAAGGCAAAGCTTCAGCTGATAGTCCCAGCGGATCGATATGGATCGGCACACCAACCATCTGGCTCAACACTTCCATTGCTTCCGCAAGTGGCTTGTTGGTGAACTGAACGGTCACTGGCGTTTTTAGTTTGTTGTAGATCGCTCGCTCTGCTTCGGACATCTTGACGATATTGTCTTGCTGCCCAGTTCGCAATCGGCGGATCTCATCCCAAGATTTTGCATCAGGGAAGAGCAATGGCTTGCGATCGTCGAAAGGCACTGCAGCTTCATCGACGCTGATCAAGGCATCGATAAAACCGTTCTCTTTCATCGTCGCGACGTCACTGCTTTCGCGAGCACGGCGTGAGATGCGAGAAAGTTGGTACAGCGAAACTGCGATTTGTGAGTTTGGATCGAGTTCCAACACCTGCTTGGCAATGAGTTCAGCTTCTTCATAGCGACTTTGTTCCATCAAGTCGTTGAATTGCTCAACTAAGGAAGCGATTTCCGAATCAAGTTTGGCTCGCTTTTCGCGATCCATATCGATCTCGGCGAGAATACGGCGGTTGTTCTGATCGAGTTCGATGTTGGCTCGGTTCTGATCGATGTACGATTGTTGTGCACCGATAGCGCGATCGACCATGGTCAAGAACTGCTTGCGTGCTGGGGCATCGAGGTCGGCCTGGGCAACTCGCATGCGAAGAGAATTCAAGCGTTGCAGAGAACCGAGTGGATCGGATTCTCGGCTTCGCTCTGCTTCCGCCATCTCGCCGGTTACTTCTCGGAACATTTTCTGACGCATAGCGCCTTGTTCTTGAGAAACTGCCGAGTCGGTGCCTGCTGCCGCAGGAAGCTGATCAACATTGTTGCGGGCAGCTGGAACGTTAAGCAGCATTAACTTTTCGCGAAGCTGTTGGCGGATGACGGGATCCATCTTGGATTCGTAACGCCATGCTTCTGAGAACTTCTGCAAAGCAACTTCGCGGTTGCCAGTTGTCAAAGCCTGTAAGCCCTGCTCGTAAAGTGCTTCGCCACTTGCGTTGGGCTGACCTTCTGGGGCGCCCTGGGCTGAAGCTAGCTGCGGTGCAGTGCGGTCGGTCTGTGGATTGAAAACGCCGGTCTGCACGCCACCTGCTGGAAATGGCGTTTGACCTGCTGCTGGAACGACAGGGTTCCCTTGAGGGAACTGAGGCAGCGGTTGGTTTTGCGCTGGTACGGCAGGGCCAGACTTCATGGCCGCTAAGTCCTGGCGGATTTTTTCCGTGCTGTCGGAAAGGCCAGCTACCAAACCTTGTGGGCGGTAAGGAAGTTGTTCGGCAGCAGCCACCAATCTTTCAGCAGTTGCCAAATCGCCAGCCCTCATTGCAGCACGAGCTTGCATGAGGATAGCCTCATACTGCTGCTGCGGACTGACCGCGGGGGCCTGGGGTTGCTGTGCAGCAACGCCACCACTCCCGTTGGTACCTGCAGTTGGCACAATAGCTGGACCGGCAAACGCGGCCAGTCCGGCAAGCCAACCAAGTTTCTGTGTGAATCTGGTGACTTTCACGCGACACTCCTTCTTCGCAATGTCAGGATCTCGGACTGCCGGCGGGTGGCCCCAAAACTCACATTCCACCGTGCTGGCCGCCAATAAGTTTGGGTACACTAACCGGTTCTGTTGTTCTTCGCTGTTCAGCAGCGGCAAAGTCCGTTTTTCCGTCGCTGAATCAGTTTGATTTTGTATGACTTTCGCGAGCTATTCCGCTCGCTAGGTGGTAAGTACGGGCAGACCACGTCACGAGTCAAGCCCACTCTATCCGCATAATCGGTACAATCATGACTACCGCTACAACCGTATCTTGAAAAAGTGGCGAAATCATGAGCAATTCACTAAAGAGAGTTGGCTGCCATCGTTAACTTTCAGGTACCTATACTGCTTCGCCGTGCATATATTTCCTATTTACTCTATCTTGGTGAGGGTTAGGCCGGCCCCAGCTGAGAAGTTCGAATAAATAAAGAATAACGATGTTTTGCTAGTGGAGCGTTTCGAGACAGCAGGCAACGACGCAGGCCGTTGTATCAATAAAAAGCGAGACTAGCGTTGAATGGAGATATATCCTGGTATTTTTAACACTCCGAGAGCAATGCGAACTGCTGAATGGGCGTACTTGAGTTCTTTGATAAGTGAAGGTTTCGATGAATAGATATCATGTTCTTGCTGACTTGCCTCTGGCCGACTTCTTCAAAACTCTCCTACCCTCTGAAGTCGAGCTGCATGACCTCAACGAGTTTTTGCGGTCTAAGGAAGTTCAGCACACCGTTGGCAATAAGATTCAGGGACTCATCACTTACGGGCATCCACCCGTAGCAGAGTCATTGCTAGCTTTACTCCCCAATCTAAAGGTTATTTCGAATCATGGAGTGGGAGTGGATCATATTAATCTTGAGGATGCTCGTGCGGCCAAAATCCCCGTGGGGCATACGCCAGGCGCTGTTGATGGAGCAACGGCGGATTTGGCAATCACTCTGATGTTAGCCGCCGCTCGACAAGTGGTCCGCTGTTGCGATTATGCGAAACAAGCGGCTTACAGATCACCGAATTTTTCAGACCAGCAAATGCTTCATCTGCGAGGCCGGGATGTCTTCGGCGCGACACTGGGAATTGTCGGCTTAGGCAGAATTGGAAAACAAATCGCCAAACGCGCCACGGGCTTCGACATGCGAATTCTCTATCATAAAAGAAATCGTGATGAGTCTGCTGAGGCTACGTTAGGAGTCCATTATCGTTCTTTAGAATCGCTGTTGGCCGAATCGGACTATGTCATTCTTTCGGTTCCGCTTGACAGTTCAACTAGGCATCTCATTGGCGCCGCACAGTTGAAGATGATGAAGCCATCGGCCATTTTAATCAATGTGGCCCGTGGAGGTGTTGTTGATACTGATGCTCTGGTATCTGCCTTAAAAGACCAAGTCATTTGGGGCGCGGCCCTAGATGTAACGGATCCGGAACCGCTGCCTCTGAACCATCCGTTGTTGAGTATGGATAATGTCACGGTGCTCCCACACATCGGTAGCTTTACCGAGCAAACGCGTTACATCATGGCGGAGTTGACCGTGATGAATTTGATGTTGGGCTTGCGCGGCGAACCATTACACTTCGACGCAACACGAAATCAATAGGCAAAGCTTACAGCTTATTAGGCAGGGCTGTGACCTGCGATTTTTCGCTGCGATCTAGCTCCGATGAAAAAGAGGAGCCAAGCACTAGCGCAACGGGCAAGAGTGACTCCGTCTAGCCGCCGATCAAGATTCCAGACAATACTGGCTCCATTTTAATCTAAGCAAACGACCAACAACGCTAAATGGTAGATACTGTTTCGCGCTCGGTTATCGGGCTAAGTTTACTTCCGGATTGGCCGGCCATTTACTATCGGTCAGCGGTATCCCGACGATCTTTTTCGGGTCGACTGTTAGGTGCCGAACCTTCTTGCGATTCCAGGTGTAGGTGATTTGAACTTGGCCTTCTTTGTCAACAATGATTGCTGGGTAAGAAAACTCCCCTTGCTCTTCATTTTCAAGTTGGGCAACTGCTTTCCAGTGAAGGCCATCATCTGAAACGGCCAAGTTTAATTGGGCACGTGCTGCACCAGGCCGTTTCGGATCACGGATGGTATGATTGTAAACGAGCAGGTGCCTTCCATCGGGTAAGGAAACTGCATCGATACCGGAGTTAGGATTGGGCAAGTCGAGCAGCGACATCTTTTCCCAACTCTCACCTAGGGTTTTCGAAGTCGTAATCGAGATCTTTTGTTCGCTCTTAGTACGGCAGAGCATCAATAAACTACCATCCTTCAATTGCAAAAATGTTGGTTGAATGCTTTCGATTTGTCCTTTCTCATTCAATGGTCCAACGAACTTCCATTGATTCAATTTGGAATCTGCGAATTCGATATGTGCTTTCCAGCCATCATGTTCGCTGCTCGATCCGCAGAGCAATCGCCCATCCTTCAAAAGTAACGGTTTGTTTTTAATTGGGCCGAGAAATGGTGACTCCAGTCGGTGAGCGGCAGACCAAGTGACACCACTATCCAGCGACTCCTTCCAGACGCCCCACCAAGTGGATGGACTAGGGCCTACTTTATAGAAGAGCACCAGCCTATCACCCATGTTGATTAGTACAGGATTCCAGCAGGGATATCGTTTTCCGTTTTCCAGACCATCAGCCACCATTACCGGAGTGGACCATTGCGTTGCATTCTGAGGGTCGCGTCGGGAAAACCAAATTTCGACATCCTGATTCCCTTCTTCTGTTCCACCGAACCAACTTGCGACCAGTTGGCCGTTAGGGGCAACTTCTATGGTCGAAGCATGACATTCGAGAAATGGGGCTTTTTCATAGATAAACGACTTAGTTGTTATGGCCGACTGTTGCGCGAAAGTGGAAAGGTTATGGCATAACAGGACTATCAGAAGTGCAACGACGGCAGATCGGCCAACCACCATTTGAGCCCTGAGTAGGGAAAGGAGCGTGAAAATTGTTTTCATATTCACCATGAACGTTCTTCAGAAATGGAGAGGATGGTCTATCATGTTACCGGTGTTATTTGGCAATCCGTGCATGATTTTCGCGTAACATTCCCCAGCATTTCAATGGGGTAGTTGGGGAGTTGCAAGATTTATGAGCGGTTTGCCTGCGAATGTAGCTATTAATTATGCGAAAACTTTATCCTGATATGAAACTCTGGAAATAGGTTTCGCGAATCGAATTTCTTCCGTAGTCCCGACTTGCGCTGGGGTGAAACGCAGCGAGTCTGAACCAAAGGAGTCAAGATGAGTCGCTTGTTGAGCGTGGTTGGTTGGATGATTGTTCTCGGGGGCTTATGCCTCCAAAGCAGTATTGCGTTGGGTGAGATAATTACGCCGAGCGTCGAGCAGGTTTTAGAAACGGCTGGCGATAATCGAGGCCAACTTGAAAGAGCACTGGCTGAGATTGAACCGGATCAGAAAACCGGAATGGAGTTTCTGCTGCGCAACATGCCAGAACAAGATTTAAAATCGCTCTCAGCAGACTTTCTGTTAGAAAATGTTCGCTTGGCTTATAAGAGTTGGCGCGAGGCAAAATGGCACAAGGAAGTTCCCGAGGAAATCTTCTTGAACAACATTCTGCCGTACTGCGTCGTCAACGAGACTCGTGATCCCTGGCGTAAAGAGTTTATTGAGCGTTTCAGTCCATTGGTTAAGGATTGCAATACGATCACTGAAGCGGCGGCGATGCTGAATAGTCAGATTTTTGGAATTGTGAATGTCAAATATTCCACCAAGAGACCGAAGCCAGATCAAAGCCCAGCGGAATCGATGAAAGCTGGCTTGGCATCTTGTAGCGGTTTATCGATTCTGTTGATCGATGCTTGCCGAGCTTGTGGTATTCCGGCGCGGTTTGTAGGAACGCCACTGTGGGCTGACGGAAGTGGCAATCACTCGTGGGTGGAGATCTGGGACAAAGAACAATGGCATTTCACTGGAGCCTGCGA
>JAUMAI010000442.1:0-6100 GCA_032116775.1 Pirellula sp.
CCGCCGCCGCACTAGCAGCGATTGGTCGAATTGGCTGGACAATTACCAACGACACCTCCGTCGCGGTCGACGTCGCAACCTGGTTTCGCTGCGATGCGTTATTGGTTGGTTCAATTTTTGCTTTATGGCTGAGAGGAAATTTGAGCCTTAGCGCCTATCGTTGGCTAGGCTGGTGCGCAGTAATGACAGGCTTACTTCTTTCCGCACCTTGGATTCTGAATCCAGAGTCGCGACTGAAGACGATCCCTCATACATCTTTCGCAATTCTTTTTGGGGGCTTGGTAGCTTTAGCGGCAACGTCTTCAGCGAAGAGTTGGACCCAGAGGATATGGAATAATCGCGTGTTAGCACTGTTCGGACGGTACAGTTATGCCATGTATGTCTTTCAAGCACCACTTATTCCACTGATGGCACCTCTGTTTTCAACCGCACTGCTCGCAGATCTTTGTGGCTCTCTGTTATTAGCTCGCTTGCTCTATATCACCGGGATGACCATTTTGACTTTCGGTTTAGCGGTAGCGAGTTGGCACCTACTAGAGAAGCACTGCTTGAAGTTGAAAAAGCGATTTGAATTGCGTAATGTCCTGAGTCCGTAGCGATCGTTTTACACTCTCCAAGCTCATGCTTTCGTTCGATCTGACGGTCCCAGTTAGCGCGCGGGCTCTGGAGGACCGACGGTATCGATCTCAGGTGCGATGCAATAACTAGGCAACTTCGGGCGCTTCAGAGCTTCTTTCGCTAATCGCTCGCGCTCCAAGGCAGCTAAACGCCGCTCTTCTGCTTGGCGAATTTCTAATTTAATTCTTTCGATCGCCTCAACCTGAGGTGCAATCATTTCATCAAGACCGACGCGAGGATAAATAGCGATCAATCTTTCGCGAGTCTTAATTCGATTGGGTGATAAAGCAACCGCCTTCTCATAACTGCGTATCGCATCGAGATCTTTTCCGGCCAAAGCGAGAACTTGCCCTCGTGTATCCATAAGCTCGGGAGCCTCACCGCCTAACTTGACTGCTTTATCAATGAGCTCTTCGGCCCTTGCAAGGTCGGGCGTTTTTGCAGTTGCCAGAGCAAGCGATAGATTATTCAGAACGTTAAGTGCATCGGGATAATGGCGGTAAGCGATCTCCAAATGCGGAATTGCTGCTTCGATCTGTCCTTCAATGATCGACTCATTGGCCAATAGAATATGGGTTAACGCGACTCCTTCTCCACGGCTGACTTGTTGCTTCAACAACGCACTGATCGGCTCACGCTGATCTTGCTGATATGCCATAAGCTGTGAAATCAAATCAGCTAATTGAGTATTAGCAGGATTCCAAAACATTGATCGTTCAATATCTTCCAGACCAACTTTAGCTGGACTTCCTAAGCGTTCTAACTGAACCTGGTATCGTGCAAGGTGAGCGTTAGAAAGTGCTTGACGCAGAATATTGCATGGCTTGTCGGTGCGAAGACCAGCCATCAGGGTCTCGATGGCCTTGTCATGATCTCCCAACAACGCCTGGCTTAATGCAATCTGAACTCTTAGATTCTCGATTTGTTCATAGGGGGTATCGTCTTTGGTCTTACCTAATTGATTAAGGTAATAATCCTGAGCGTTGCGTGCAGCCATCGCTGAAAGATCATTTTTACCGTATCGGCGAGTCAGTTTCGCCAGTTCTAACCAATAGTTACTTTCGCTCGTAGCAGCTCTTTGCATCTGCGAAACAGCCCCATCGACATTTCCATCATTCTCGAGCAAGGCGGAATACAGAATCAGTAACTTAGGATCGACATCGACAGACTGGCAAGCCGATTGCAAGTGATGGCGCAGGGATTTCTGGGGAAGTGGTATCTGCTTCTGCTCTGAAGTTTTGAGCATATCTCGAACAAGCCAAGCATGCGCAGGTGCGTAACCGTTGCGATCTTCCGGGGCTAGTTCACCCATCATAACTCTGGCGTGGGGCAAGCGACCGCGTCGCTCCATTCCCTGAGCAACATAGAAGCGAGCTTTCTCATTGTCCGGCTGCAGTTGTAGCAATCGGCGGGAACTTATCTCAGCTAAATCCATTCCTGAATTCGCAGCTTCCGTGATGGTTAGGCCTTCTTTGGAATTAGCTTCACTTTCGACTTGATCACTGAAGATTGTTGCATACCAAGCAGTAAGCACTTGCTTGTCGGCAAGATAGCCACGGAATACTGGAATAGCTAAAGTTGCTAGAAGCAAGAGTGGAACCATTGCCAAAGCAATCACTTTCCAACGTCTGGAGAGCAACCAACCTTCTAAGGTTTCCCAGAGTTGCAAGAAAAACGATATCGGCTGTTTGCGCAGCGTTTTCCATAATTGAGTCATTGCAGCCCACATCGCTTAAATATTTGGCACTGAAATGTAATCGGAAAGATAACGTTGCCACGCTTATTCCAAAATCTCCAGATATTCCGGTCCATACGGCGTTCAATATCTGGGCCGCGCATATCACTTACGAATGGCTTCCCTTGTTCATCGAATAACGAATACCATAGGTGACCACTTAACCCCAAGTCATTTTCCATCCTGCATTCAATCCATGGCCAAGGTTCCTGATCATTTTGCTTAGCAACATCAAGTTGACCTATTCGCCATCCCGAGTTGGTATAACAAGCATCTAACGTATGCCAACCGCGAAACGCAAAGTCGAGTGATACTAAGATTACCTGCTCGCCCTTCACATATTGCCATACATGGGAATACTGCCCCATTTCGTTGTGTGTTTCGCGCAAATCCTCTCTATATCCCACTCGCTTCCAACCTGTCCCTAAGGTTTCTGGCATTCCCGCTTCCGTCGGAAACTGTGAGGCGAGACTAGGCGGTATATCTGGAGCACCAAACATCTGCTGATGAATATTGAATTCATTGATTGCAGCTACGGCGGAAGGGATCAAAAGAATCATATAAATCCCCCCTGCTACCGTAACCAACGACAACTTGCCCCATGCTAAGTGTTCCGTTTTAGGCCTTTCCTGTTCGATAGCTGGAGCCGTTGCATCGTCGGCAACAGGTTCATCGATACGGCCTGTGGCTACGATGCTCGGCCAACCAAATATGGTGTTGTATATTCGCCTAAACATGGAACGGTCCGACCGCAGTTTTGGAATAGGAGCAAAGACAGAGGTCACTATGACATCGGTACACAATAGGGCGAGACCGCTGATCGCAAAAACAACCATGCCTAGAATGGTGTGTAGATAACCATGCGCAAGATCAATTTCAAACCAGGCGAATCCCAGGGCAATGATTAACAGACGCAAGACATTTCCAAGAATCGCTAACAACGGTGTAATTAACAGAGTACAGATAGCCTGAGCGAAACTGCGGCGCTGGAGGACATTCAGGATAAGTGCTAGTGAAACTAGCGAGTATAAGCTGGTAACACCACTACAGGCCTCTTCGACAAACAAAGAGTGCCCCGCGATTTGTAAAACATTACCCTGCAATAAATTCGGAACCTTAAAGCCATCCAAAGCGTAAGCACAAGCTTTCGACGACCAACTCTGCAACTCACCAACTAGCACACGGTCTTGATTCAAGGGCAATGGAACTGTCGAAGCGAGAACACAGGCTAATGCCACCAGCCTCGGCCAGGCAGTCAGGTGCAACCGTGTAAGACTCCAAGAAATCAGAGTCGTCACCATGGCTAAATGCGACACCCAAGGTGAGTACAGTACAAGAGCCGTGCAACCAATCACCAAAGTAAGAAAAGCAAATACGATCGAAAGCTTAAAACGCACTCCACCAGCCAAGCCTTCAGACGGGAGTTCCTTGTAGCAGAGCCAAGCCACCACCAGAATAGTCACTGGGAAAAATTGCAAATGTGGTCGAGACCACATGTTGGCAGCTTGCAATATTAGCAGTGGCAACACGCCCAGCAGGGGAAAGAGGAGCGCTAGGAGGTCCCATTGCTTTTCAACAGTCAATCCCCAAACCGCTGTCGCGTGTTTGGGAGTTTCCACCTGTGCCGACATTACAACCTCTTAGAAATAGCCACCTACCTACTTTCGGCCTACTCACTTGGAGCCACCAAGCAACCTTAAGTATAATCGCACCAGAAGGTGGGCCTATTTCCTATCGCCAACGATCATCATGGAATCACCATGGTCAGACATTAGGAAATGACTATTTTAACGCCTGTGCCCCCCTAACCCAGGGAACCAGCCTTCTTTTGTTGATCCCCTGAAACCTGCATGCCTTGATGATAAACGACCGATGGAATTTTTTGGCTTATGTGTAAATCACTTTTTAGCACCAAAGTCTTTTTTTTAATCGTTGGGTCTTTCTTGTTGCCAGTTTGCTTGGCAGAGGAAGCAAAACAGGAATCGTTATTACCTAACTTTATCGTCATCATGGTCGATGACCTTGGAACGCACGACCTTGGCTGCTACGGAGGAACTTACATTCAAACCCCGAATATCGACCATTTGGCTCGTGAGGGAGTTCGCGCAACTCGAGCGTATGCAGCAGCCTCAATCTGCAGCCCGACTCGGGCAGCTTGGATTACCGGTCGCCATCCAGCGCGATTAGGTATAACCGACTGGATTCGAGCAGGCTTTCAGCGCGTTGAGGGGAGTTCAATTCATGTAAGCCGTCAAGACTTTGATGAGAACCCGAACCACAAATTCAGAACGCCAACCAATCCTTTTTATCTACCGCTAGAAGAGATTACCATCGCCGAGATTTTAAAAGAGCGTGGTTATCAAACAGCCCATATCGGAAAATGGCATCTTGGGGATCAAGCTTGGTACCCTGAGCAGCAAGGTTATGACATTAACATCGGAGGCTGTGATTATGGTCAGCCACCCAGTTTCTTCGATCCTTTCAATCAGCCTAAGTCTAAAAACGAACAACTGCGAAATGGCATTCCTGGAATCACGGCGAAGCGCCCAGGAGAGTTTCTAACCGATCGCGAGACGAGCGAAGCAATAACCTTGATGCGAACCTGGAAAAACCAACCGTTTTACATACAGTTGAATCATTACGCCGTACATACTCCAACCCAAGCCCCTGAGGAATTGACGAAACAATATCGTCGCGAAGGCAAAACAGAGATGCAGGCGAAGTATGCCGCCCTAGTTCAAACTGTCGACGACAGCGTCGGCAGAATTAGAGCAGCTTTGTCAGAACTAGCCATCGCTCGTCCAACAATTATTGTGCTCACATCAGATAATGGTGGGCTGGATCAAGATGGTTCTCCCACGGACAACGCTCCGCTGAGAGATGGAAAAGGTTCACCCTACGAAGGTGGCCTGCGAGTCCCCTTTCTTCTCCATTGCGAACAGCTATTCCAAGACGTCAGTGAGCTTAGTCAGCCAATGACATCGCTTGATTGGTTCCCAACCGTATGCGAGCTTGTTGCTTCCACTAAGTCCAAAGAATTGGAGTTGGATGGCTTGAGCCTATTGCCACTCTTAAGCAACCAAGACCAGAGCATTGCAACTCGTACATTGGTGTGGCACTTCCCTCATTATCGAGGTGCGACTTTTCCATATAGCGTAATTCAACGTGATGACTGGAAACTCATCCACCACTATGAGACCGAACCGGAATTATTTCATCTCAAAGATGATCCGTACGAGCAACATAATCTTGCCAAAGCTCGACCAGAAATCGCTCAAAATCTATCGAAGGCTCTATTCGATGAACTCAAGCGATTGAAGGCTTCCTTACCGCAAAAGAAATAACAGCGCATCCAACTGTTGATCCGTCAAATCAAACGGGGAAGGCTACTAGCCTTCCCCGTCTTAGATAGCTCGAAAACATTTTAGCGGATTACACGAACTTGTAGGTTCCTGGCATCGGCACGACGACCTCGGGAGCAGGTCCATCATAGGACGTTGGCGTTAGATCTTGCTTGCTATTTAAAATCTCATCCCAAGTGATTCGTCGACCGGAGTAGGCGACTTCTCTACCGAGAATAGCCATAAGCGTGCTGTAGCTCATGTAGGTGCCGTTGTTGATTGGCTTACCTGCACGGATTGCAGCGAACAATTCATTATGTTCCTGGTTATACATCCCAGGCTTAGGACCGTCGTATTTCCAATTGGTCTCACCGGAAATCGTATTAGCAATTACCTTAGCAGTTCC
>JAUMAI010000443.1:0-4526 GCA_032116775.1 Pirellula sp.
ATTTTTCGTTGCCATTTCGAAATATTCAGGGGCCGGGATGAGGTCTTTTTAGTGAAAAAGGGGCCCGTTTTCTTCTGTTTTGCAGGTGTGGGCGTTTGGAGGGAGTACGGAACGTTTTGGGACTACGGTCGTTTGCTCTAGCTTTGCGACACGTGTTTCTCACGATTTTTTGTTGACGCTGATAATTGGTTTGCTACAGAGATACCAAGCGGTGAATGCATCTTCGATTCCATCGATTTGAGGGCGGTTGCCGACCCTTGACAGGTCATTGGAGATTGTTGCGGCAAATTGTGAAGAAGCGGCCATGTACAATAGGCGGGCGCTGGGTCCGTCGATTAAGATATTTGGGATGTGATCATTCGAAGAGAGTCTCGACCGATCGCAGTTAGAACTGAACATAGTCCTGCGGTCTACTCTTCGGATAGAGACGAGCATATCCATCCAACCCTACATGGCCTGCCTTTAAAATGCATTTTGCTGAGATAAGAAAACTACATAATCTTCTGCGTTCATGCGCGCCACTGTGTCTGTTGTGTTTGCTTTCCCTGGATATGGCAACGCAAGCCAACGAGGACACGGCGGACCGAAAGATTTCTTTTAACAAAGATATTCGTCCTATTCTTTCGGATGCCTGTTTTCAATGCCATGGTCCCGATGATGCTAAACGTGAGGGAGGTCTACGTCTCGATCAGCGAAACAGCGCGACTGCGGCGGCAGAGTCTGGAAGTTTTGCAATCGTTCCAGGTGATGCTGAGAAAAGTGAGATTGTTAAGCGACTCTTTAGCGAAGATAGTTCGCTGCTGATGCCGCCACCTGAATCTGGCAAGAGCCTCAGTCCAGAGCAAAAGGAACTATTAAAGCGTTGGATATCAGCAGGGGCTGAGTATCAGGAGCATTGGTCATTTCGGCCCGTAGTGAAACCCGAGGTGCCCAAGATTGAAGGGCAAACGCATCCGCTCGATGCGTTTGTTGAAGAGAAGAGACGCCAAAATGGTCTGAAAGGATCAGAACAAGCTGACCGTGTTACGCTCATTCGGCGATTGACACTCGATTTACACGGAGTTCCACCGACGCCTCAAGAGGTGGATCAGTTCTTGGCCGACTCATCGGATAAGGCGTATGAAGATTTGGTGGATCGGCTTTTGTCTTCACCACGCTATGGCGAACGCATGGCGGTTCAGTGGCTTGATTTTGCCCGCTATGCAGACAGCAACGGCTTTCAAGTGGATAGCAGTCGTTATCAGTGGCCATGGCGAGATTGGGTGATCGATGCGTTCAACCGCAACAAGCCCTTTGATCAATTTACGATCGAACAAAACGCTGGTGATTTGATTCCTAATGCGACCGACGAGCAAATACTCGCTACCGGTTTTCATCGCAACCATAAACTCAATGGTGAAGGTGGGATCATTGCTGAAGAGTGGCGTGTGGAGACGGTTATCGACCGCGTCGAAACGATGGGGCTTACGTGGTTGGGCTTAACATTTAATTGCTGCCGATGTCATGATCATAAGTATGATCCACTTTCCCAAAAAGAGTTTTATCAGCTGTTTGCGTATTACAACAACGTTCCAGAAAGTGGGACTCTACAAGGCGAATCTCGCAACACTGAGCCTGTCTTGCAGGTGATTAATCCCGAGTATGAGGCCAAGATCAGTGAGTTAACCTCACAGATCAAGCAGCGACAAAGAGAGTTGACCGAAACACAAGGGATGTTACGGGTCCTGGCGAGTGCTTGGGCTAAGGAGCATGGCGAGGAGTTGCTAGGCAACAAACCTGTTTGGACTTTGTTGACTGCCCCTCAAGTCAAGTCGCTGCACGGCGCTGATTTTAAGCCGCTGGATGATGGGGTTTTTCTGGCCCAAGGTGCTAATCCTGACTTCGATGTGTACGAGATAACAGCGAACGTGAGTTCCGGTAAAATAACTGGACTGTTGCTGGAATGCTTTACGGATCCAGCCTTGCCGCAGCAGAGCCTGGGGCGTTATTCCAATGGTAATTTCGTGTTGTCACGTATCGAAGCCAGCGTGCAAAAGGGTGGCAGTGGCGAAACTGTCGAATTGAAAGTGGTAAAGGGAGAGGCCGATTTTTCCCAAAATGGTTGGGATATTCAGAATGTCGTTCAGCAAGTGAGCGGAAAAGGCTGGGCGGTTGATGGGCCCACTCGTAAAGAAAATCGTAAAGCGATGTTTCTTTTCGCTGAATCGGTTGATTTACCCACTGATAGCCAGGTAACGATTCGACTTCACCATGCTGCGATTCAGCAACATAACATCGGCAAATTTAGGCTTTCGGTCACGGGGGTCTCTCCGGAGGCGGTTCGACTGGACCAAGTACCGACTTCACCTGCTCTCATAGAAGCCTTGAAGACTGCCGAGACGTCGAGGAACGATTCTCAGTGGAAAGAGATTGAAAGCTATTACGCGAGTAAAGTGGAAGGACCACTGCAGGCTAAAAAACGAGAGGTTGAAGCGGCTCAAAAGGCCTTGGACGATTATCGAGGAAGTTTGCCTACGGTCATGGTGATGCGGGAAGGTAACGCGCGTGAGTCGTTTATTTTGAAGCGTGGTCAGTATGATCTTCGAGGGGACAAGGTAGAGCGTGCCTTGCCTTCAGCCTTGCCTCCACTTCCAGCAGATCAACCCAATGATCGTCTCGGCTTGGCGCGGTGGTTGGTAGATGCCAAAAATCCATTGACGGCGCGGGTGTGGGTGAATCGTGCCTGGGAACGCTTCTTCGGAAATGGGTTAGTCAAGAGCTCTGAGAATTTAGGTTCACAAGCGGATTTTCCCTCTCATCCCGAATTGCTTGATTTCTTAGCGGCAGAGTTCATGCAGCCCACTTGCTTGCCCGAAGTATCCGGAGCAGCAGCACAAAAATGGGATATGAAAGCGCTGCAGAAGTTTATTGTGATGAGTGATACTTACAGGCAAGCTGCAGTTGTCACTACCGAGAAGCTTAAGGCAGACCCAGAAAATCGTTGGTTGGCCAGGGCTCCTAGGCTACGACTACAAGCGGAATTTATCCGCGATGCGGTTTTGGCAGTGAGCGGCTTATTGGTGGAGAAAGTAGGCGGTCCCAGTGTAAGGCCCTACATGCCTGACGGTGTTTGGGATGAAACAAGCCGGTATGGGGATTTGCGAAACTATAAGCCGGAGATGGGGGAGAATCGGTATCGACGATCCATGTATACCATCTGGAAGCGAACGGCAGCTCCGCCGACGATGTTATTGTTTGATGCACCTAACCGCGAGATTTGCACCGTTAAACGTTCACGCACCAATACGCCACTGCAGGCTTTATCGCTGCTCAATGAAGTAACGTTTATTGAAGCGGCCCGCGGCTTAGCCAAACGGATGATTTTGGAGGGTGGCAATGATGCGAGTTCGAGAGTACAGCATGGTTTTAGACTCGCACTAGGTAGGGAAGCTACTACCGAAGAACTGACGGTGTTAGTGAGTGGCTTGGAAGTTGACCGTAAGGACTTGGGGCAAAATCAAGTGGCCGTAGATGGCTTGCTTAATATGGGACAGCCACTAGTAGCCGAGGGAATCGAGCGCAGCGAGTTAGCGGCGTATACGTTGACGGCTAACGTGTTGCTTAATCTAGATGAATTCGTCAATCGTCCGTAATGTTTTGGGTGCCAGGAAAGATCTTTCAATGGACAAGCAGACTTCGAAAACGATCGCAACGGTTGATCGATTGAACCGCCGGATTTTCTTAGGAAGATCTGGATTGGGTACCTTGGCTTTACCTTATTTGGTCGGGCAAAGTTCGGCAACTGCTGCGGATGGGCTTGGCGAGGTGAGTGGCTTTCCCAATCATCCGCCGAAGGCTAAAAGAATCATCTACCTGTTTCAATCGGGTGCTCCTTCCCAAATGGATTTATTTGATCCCAAGCCGCAGATGGAAAAGCATCGAGGCGAGAATCTGCCTGATTCGATTCGACAAGGTCAGCGTTTGACTACGATGACCAGCGGCCAAAGTACGTTTCCTGTGGCGCCTTCGGTATTCAAGTTCCAGCCACATGGAAAATCGGGGATGATGTTCAGTGAACTGCTCCCCAACATGAGTTCATTAGCTGATGAATTTTGCATGATCCGCAGCATGCATACCGAAGCGATCAATCACGACCCAGCAATTACTTTTTGTCAAACTGGATCGCAGCTTGCGGGACGACCAAGTATTGGGTCTTGGGTCAGTTATGGATTAGGAAGCGAAAATCAGGATCTGCCCGCCTATGTCGTGCTAACTTCGTTTGGAAGCGGGCGGCCTGACGACCAACCGCTTTATGATCGCCTTTGGGGTGCTGGATTTCTGTCGTCGAGACATCAAGGAGTAAAATTCAGAAATCAAGGTGATGCTGTGGCGTACGTTTTAAGTCACAAGCCTGGTGTTAGATCAGAGATCCGGGAGCGCAATGGAACACGAGTTGTTTCAAGTAAGGTTTTGCGTGAATGCTTGGTCTTTATCAGGTTTGCTGACATCTCTTGTCTTTGCGTGTGAATTCGTGTCAATACTTCACA
>JAUMAI010000443.1:4536-11815 GCA_032116775.1 Pirellula sp.
GCGTCGCCGAACTCTTGATCGATTGAAACAGCTCAACGAGGAACGACTCGGGCAGGTTGGTGATCCTGAAATTCAAGCGCGCATCTTGCAGTACGAGATGGCGTTTCGAATGCAGAGTAGTGTCCCTGATTTGCTAAAAGTTACAGACGAGCCGAGCCACGTCTTAGAGATGTACGGCAAAGATGTGCATCGCCCCGGGTCCTACGCCTCGAATTGCCTTTTGGCACGACGCCTGGCCGAACGCGATGTTCGATTTATACAACTGTTTCATATGGGTTGGGATCATCACGGGACTTTGCCGAGCGCTTTGCGAGGGCAATGTAATGATACCGATCAAGCGACGGCGGCGCTGATTAAAGACCTGAAAGCACGGGGCTTGCTAGAGGATACTCTGATTGTCTGGGGTGGGGAGTTTGGCCGCACCATTTATTCCCAAGGGGGAATCAGTGAAAACAACTATGGTCGCGACCACCATCCTCGGTGCTTCACCATGCTGCTCGCAGGGGCAGGGATCAAGGGGGGATTAACCTATGGTGAAACGGACGACTATTGCTACAACATTGTCCGAAATCCCGTTCATGTCCATGATCTAAATGCCACCATTCTGCACTTAATGGGTGTCGACCATACCCGACTTACTTACCGGTACCAAGGAAGAGATTTCCGTTTAACCGACATTCATGGCGAACTGATTACGGATGTCTTGACGTAGAGTGCAGCAGCGATAATGACAACCTAAGTTGTCAAAAAGTGACCAGAATGATATCTGCGGGCCTCAAATAGTGGGGTTAGCGATCCGATATTCTTTCTGGGGCACTTTGGCATAGCTCTAACGGGTAGGTGAAAATGCAGGGCATCGATCAAGCCTTGACTGCGAATGAGTCGCGGGCATGGCAAAGAGTTTCTCAATTGATACAGCGGCTAGGGGAATGCCTTGATATGCCGCTCGAAGTGTCGCGTATTCACCAAAGTTTGGCAGACGCCTCTCGGCAGGTTCATCATGGTGGCGAGGGGGACGCAATCTTTTGGTTGGTACGAGCTGCCAACCGATATGGTTTCAGTGGCGAGCGAAGGCCTTCCGCTAGCAAGATTTGTAGAAGATGGGGGGCAAGGAAATTGGTGGCTGATCCGTAGAGCTAGTTTCGGTCGTTTTGATGTTCAAGTTATCCGTGACAGCGGTATCGAAGAGCGGGTAATATCGCAATTTCGCCTCAAAAAACTGCTGAAGTTCGATTCCTCCAAAAGGAAACAGCTTTTCTTTTTAGCCGAGGCAACACACATTGGTCACGGCGTGCAGGCGCGGAGTCCATGGGAAAGCGATGCACATGGCCATCACGCACAGGCACATGATCATCACATGAGTCCGGTCGCACGCTTGTTTGCATTGTTGCGATTGGATGCTGGCGATATTTCGATCATCACGCTTTTTGCCTTGGTGGTTGGGATATTGGGGCTAGCAACACCGCTAGCTGTTGAATCTTTGGTTAATACAGTCGTGTTTGGACGCTATGTTCAACCGGTGATCGTGTTGTCGCTGATGCTTTTGGTATTCCTTACCTTCTCCGGTTTGCTACGGATATTGCAGGCATATACGGCCGAGATTATTCAACGTCGTATGATGGTGCGAATCGTTGGCGATTTGTCCCATCGAATTCCACGCGCAACAGTAAGCCAATGGGATAAAGTTTGGGGACCGGAGTTAGCGAATCGCTTTTTCGACATTCTCACGCTTCAAAAATCAGGTACATCTCTAATCGTTGATGGAGTTAGTTTAGTATTGCAGACCATAATAGGTCTGGCGCTGCTAGCTTTTTATCATCCATTTCTATTGGGTTTTGACATTGTCTTGCTGATCTGTGTTGTGGCCATCGTGTGGATACTTGGGCGAGGTGGTATCAAAACGGCGGCGGAAGAGTCTGTCGTGAAATATAAAGTTGCTCATTGGTTGCAAGATATTGCTGGCGCTACAACCGCCTTCAAGATACATGGTGGTCGACAATTCGCAGTGGATAGAGCCAATCGTCTGATGGGAGAATACGTAGCCACCCGCAGTCGTCATTTTAGAGTTCTGTTTCGTCAGATTTTCGCGGGAATGATGCTCTACGCGATCGCCTCGACTGCGTTGCTTGGCCTCGGTGGTTGGCTGGTCATTCAAGGGCGGTTGTCACCTGGTCAGTTGGTGGCTGCAGAGTTGATTGTGACGGTGATCTTAGGTTCTTTCGCCAAAATAGGAAAACAGCTTGAAGCGTTTTTCGATTTGACCGCGGGCGTCGGTAAGCTAGGCTATTTGCTCGATTTAGAAACGGACCCGCCGGGGCGAGTTATTGATGTTGGCACCGGTCCAGCTGCGTTGCGGTGGAAGGATTTAAAGATCCAAATCGAGGGTAGTAAGCAAGTCCATTGCTTCCCCGATACAGAGATCAAGGCCGGTGAGATGGTCGCGATTGTAGGACCATCTGGGTTCGGAAAAACTCTTTTGGCAGAAATGCTAGCAGGTATGCGGGTGCCAAGCTCCGGATACGTTGAGATCGAGGGAATTGACGCTCGGGAAACGGCACGGTTATCGGACGGCTCATTAGCCGCGTTGGCAGGGGCTCGGCAGGTCTTTCATGGGACTGTCGCAGAAAATATCCATTTAGGACGGCCCGCGGTGACAGACGCAGATGTCCGAGAAAGTTTGCGGAAAGTTTGCAGTTGGGACGAGGTGTTGCAGTCACCAGATGGAATGGAAACGATGTTGCTAACCGGCGGTCGTCCCCTCTCAAGCGGTCAAGTCGATCGGCTTATGATCGCCCGCGCAATTGCCGGTAGCCCGCGCGTGTTAATTGTCGACGGAACACTGGACGCTTTACCCATTGAGGTACGACAGGCCATTTGGACGAACTTGTCAACTGCCAAGATGTGGACGATGCTCGTCGTCACCAACGAGCCAGATATCATTCAGCGTTGTGACCGAGTTGTGAAGCTCTCTGAACTAGAAGCGCCGCGAGAGACAGAAAACTTAGACTCTTCTCAACTTTTTGCTTGAAACGATTAGGCGAAATATGTCGACAGTTACTAAAAGGTGGGGAAAAGGTTTTTCAGTAGCGGATGAGTTGGGAAGCGATTTCCCTTCGCTGCTATTGGTCCGTTCCTCGCGCTGGATCAGAAAGCTCGCCCAGTACACGCTGTTCGGACTGATTTTGTCAGTCATTGCGATGCTAGCATTGCCTTGGCAGCAGACGTCACGTGGGATGGGCTTTGTGTCGGCACTGAATCCTCAGCAGCGTCCTCAATCGGTGAAGTCGCAGTATGACGGAATCGTGAAGCTCATCGCAGAGGGAATGGTTGAAGGGAAAAGGGTTCGCAAAGGGGACTTTATTCTCGAGTTGGAGCCAACTTCGCGGGAAGAAGTTCAGCAGACGGATAATCAATTGGAGTTGTTGCAGGAGCAATTGAGAACCGAGCAATCGGAGTATGAACTCTATAAAGTTCAGGTGGATTTAGCTGAGTCCTCTTTAGCGGCAACAATGGACAAGCAAAGACTAGCGATCGAGTCGGCGAAGTTTAAGTTGCAGGAGAAGGATGCCCTAATTCGGAAATACAATGTCGAGTTGGAGCTGGCGAAGTTGAACCGGGAGCAAAGCGATCGGCTGCGATCTGTCGGAGTTGAGGCAGGCTTAGATAATGCGGCTTACCGCGCAAAAGAAAATGGTTTGATTAACGAGCTTGAGTCGCATCAGCAATCTCGACTCAGCGTTGAAACGGAGATTCGGGAGAAAGAGGCGGAATTATTGAAACTGCAGGCTGAAGGGGGCGACAAGGTCGCCTTTGCGAAGACAAAAGTTCAATCCGCTTACGGCAAGATGCAGGTCACGCAACAGAAAATTGCTGATACCCAGATCAAGCGAGGTAGTTTAGATCGACTTTTGCAAGAGGCACCATGCGACGGTGTGATTTATCGATTGGTAACTGCCGAAGGTGCTTCCACGGTCAAGAAAGGTGATGAGTTATTTACAATCGTGCCTGATGTGGATGAACTGGCGGTGGAACTAACCGTCTCCGGAAATGACACATCCTTTATTCGCGAAGGGCAAGAAGTAAGGTTGCAATTTGAGGGTTTTCCAGCGGTGCAATTTGTGGGCTGGCCTTCGGTGGCGATTGGAACATTTGGTGGACGAGTCAAGACAATCGACAAATTTAGTGAAGGTGCAGGCAAGTTTAGGATCTTGATTGTGCCCGACCCTACTCAGCCCGAGTGGCCCGGCGAAATGTTTTTGCGGCAAGGAATGCGCGCCAACGGCTGGGTAATGCTTAATCAGGTTACCGTGGGATTTGAAATATGGCGACAGTTGAATGGATTCCCGCCAGCGCTCGAAGAGAGCGACAAGTCGGACAAGGACGCGGAAAAGGGATCAAAGATCAAATTACCCAAAGCTGCGTGAAATACCGGCTAGCAAGTGATCTGTTGAATCAGGTGCATGCGAATCTTTCATTCGTAATTTCTAGGGGGAAGTTTTGTACCTCTGTGACTTCTCGAACCATCATTCACCTGATGGTGTTTGTTGCGATACTGACGTGTTGCGTTACTTCACCACTGAGTGGTTATCAGGATCCAGCTCCAGTGGAGGTCGGTAACACGCCTCAGCCTCCTGTCGAGAGCCCAAGCAGAGGTGTTGTTCAAGAAGCGGTACCAGCAGCGTCTGAGCCTCCATTGCCGGTTCCTGCCGGAGATAAATTCGATGGTATCTCCGTTGAGGAATTGCAGTCGCAATTACCAGAGGGATTGCGGCGAGCCATTGAAACTCCAGAGGACGCGCAAAATCCGTCTGCCTTAACGCTCAGCGATGTAATCGCTTCTGTGTATAGAGCTTATCCGACCATTGAAGCGATCCGTTTGCAACGAGAAGTTACAGCGGGTGACCTGACAGCGTCTATGGGGGAGTTCGATACCAAGGTTTTAGCTGAAACCATGAATGAACCGACTGGTTTCTACGAAAACTATCGCCATGGTTTAGGGCTCGCTAGAAACACGTGGTGGGGCGGATATGTTTCCAGCGGCTACCGAATTGGACGTGGCGAATATCAACCTTGGTACAAGGAACGCGAGACACTCGATGGTGGCGAGTTCAAGCTGGCCTACATACAGCCATTGATGCAAGGACGCGACATCGATCCCCGACGCGTAGCTGTCTTTCAAAACAGAATATCCCAGCAAGTGGTTGACCCACAACTTCAGACCGAGATCTTGGCTACCTCTCTTACTGCTGCAACGGTTTACTGGGACTGGTTAGCCGCCGGTAGAGCTTTGAAAGTCCAAGAGCAGTTGCTGGCTCTTGCAAAGCAGAGAGTTGAGCAAATCCGCGAACTAATCAAGGCTGAACGGAGGGCCAAAGTTGACGAGCTATTCAATGATGTGCTCATCGCACAGCGTGTCACAAAGGTCATTGAGTCCCACCAAAAGCTACAGCAATCAACGTTTAAAATGGCTCTTTATCTGCGAGATGAACAAGGTTCTCCATTGGTTGCAGATGAAGAATGGTTGCCGAGTTCATTTCCCCCTCTCAGTAAGCTTGAGAACCTGGATGTACAGAATCAGATCGATGAAGCCTTAGCGAGAAGGCCCGAGTTGGTCGAGTTGAGGCTGCAGAGCGAGAATGTGCAATGGGATCGCCGGCTGGCGCAGAATCAGACATTGGCTCGCTTGGATTTTGTGAGTGAGATTTCTCAGGATATGGGGCCAACCACTAGCAAGAACCTCGACAAGCAGCAGTTTGAGGGCTTATTTGGGTTGTCGTATGAATATCCTTGGCAACTACGAAAAGCTCGAGGTAAGTTGCGTTCCACGGCAGCCAAGTTGCAACAGATCGATCAGAAATCAAGGTTGCAAATGGACAAGATATCACTCGAAGTACAAGCGGCGATTGTCGCGTTGCAGAGGTCAGAGGAAGTAATTGAGCAATTAGTGAAAGTAGTACAGACTCAGACAGAGGTTCTTGAATTGCAGGAGATTCAGTTCACGACTGGCAGAATCGATTTGATTGAATTGAATCTTCAAGAGCAGCTTGTGACCAATTTGAAGACAGATTTGATACTCGCTCAAAGGGATTGGTTTACTGCCTTAAGTCAATTGGCGACTGCGACTGGTTTGGATCCACTGGAGCAGGCTTTGCGTCTAGAGACGCTACCGGATGGATCGGTGGAGGCTAAATAAACGCGGCCAACTCGGAGTGAAAACATTGCACCGAACTTACGTTGATTGCTCTGGTTTATTCAGGCTTCCTGGGGTGATATCACGAAGCGAGAGTATTATCCTTACGACGTTTGTGGGCGAAAGATGTTCTCGTGGTTGTTTGATGGGGTGGTTTTTGTAATTGGGCAAGACCGGTTTGACGGCGTTTCTGGGTAAGCTGTGATCACAAAATAGTATAAAGTGTCTTCCCGAGGGATTTTTTTAGACAAGGTGCAGGTCTCGGGTTGGCGTAACGGTATTCCGCGTCGTATAAAAACGACTTCCGGTTTTTCAACTTTGGTCGCTGATCCACTATTTTGAGTTATTTCAGTGCTTTTTGCTCATATTGGACCGATTGCCGTTGCCTACCCAAAACGCTTGGAAACCAATGCGCAATTGCAGGCGGAATTTCCAGAGTGGGATCTTCCGCAAATTGAAGAAAAGACTGGAATCGCTTCGCGATATATCGCTGAAGAAGGGCAGTGCTCATCGGATTTGGCCTTTGAGGCATGTGAAAAGCTATTTGCAGAGCATGGGATCGATCGCGGCGAAATAGATTTTTTGCTACTCTGTACGCAGACCCCCGATTATCCGCTCCCGACCACCGCGTGCCTCTTGCAGCAAAGGTTGGGACTATCCACATCGATTGGGGCTCTTGATTTTAATCTTGGATGTTCCGGTTTCGTCTATGGATTATCGATTGCAGATGGGCTGATTCGTAGCGGTGTGGCACGCAATGTTCTTTTGATTACAGCGGATACCTATTCGAAATACATTGATCGAGGCGATCGAAGTTTGCGGACGATTTTTGGCGATGCGGCCGCGGCTACGCTGGTTACTGCGGTCAACCAAGGGGAACTCTCGGGTTTTGTGTTTGGAACCGATGGCAGCGGAGCGGATACATTGTTAGTCAACGATGGTGGTTGCCGACCGGCAGCAGACGCCATTAAGCCTAGGGGGCGAAAACGCTGGAAGAGCAGGCTCTATATGGATGGGCCGAGCCTAATCAGTTTTACCGTTGAGGCAATTCCAAAACTTATTGAGCAAGTCTTGATGCGGGCCGGAATC
>JAUMAI010000444.1:0-2883 GCA_032116775.1 Pirellula sp.
TGATGGCGAATGGATCTTTCATCCGGATTTCAATTTGGGAAGTGCTAGTATCGAAATCTTAGGACATGACTTCGATGGTGATGGTGATACAGACATTGTCTGGGGTATGGGACATGACTTCGGATTGTTTTGGATGAAACAATCCAAGGATGCTAACGGGGCTATAACCTGGAGCAAGGAAAACATAGATAATAGTTTTTCCCAAGTACACGCCCTCCACTTAGCCGACTTTGATGGAGACAAGCAGCTAGAGTTTGTTACGGGAAAAAGAATCTACGCGCATGCTAGTGAACCAGGGGCAACGGACTCACCTTGTATTTATATATTCAAGTATGATCGCGCTACTTCGAAGTGGGGTCGCGAGAGTGTGCACTTTGGAAGTCCGGCACCAGCCGCACCATTAAATCCAGAGAAACGAGACGCTTTGAAAGATTTCCGTCGCGGTTCGGCCGGTACGGGTCTGCAAATGGCCATTCACGATATGGACCAAGATGGCGACCTGGATATTGTGGCCCCTGGAAAATCGGGCCTCTATTGGTTCGAAAATTTGCGTAAACCATAAACGTTAGCAGTCCAACAGAAAACGCACCTGATACTTACGCACCAAGCGTTTCAGGAACCGCTTTTTGTTGCTCACAAACTATGGTGACACCGCCTTACGAACGACATTCGTCGCGGCCACCGAGTTGTTATTCGAGGTATTGTCGGGACAATCGTAGCATTGTAAATTTCTCTTCTTTCTTGCATCTCGCAATTGATATTCGAACCGCTAGATAGGTATTGCTAATGTTTCGCTTCTCCCTTGTCCTGACAGCCTGCATTATCTTAACTGGCAACACAGATTTCCTGCTGAGCCAACCACCTGCTCGGGAAGAACAGACAACGATCTACTTTGGTGGTGATATTCTGACGATGCGTGGACTCAATCCTGAGTATGTCGAGAGTCTTGTCATTAAGGATGGGAAGATACTTCACGCTGGTTCCTTGGCGGATGCGGAAAAGTTAGCGAATACTAAAAGTCGCCGAATCGATTTACAGGGAAAGACACTACTGCCTGGCTTTATCGATACGCATGGTCATTTTGTCTATTTTGGCAAAAATCTAGTGGATGCTAATCTCTTTGGCTGCGAGGATATTCCCGACCTAATTTCACGTATGAAAAAACAGGCGGAACGGACACCTGCCGATGGTTGGATTGTTGGGTTTGGCTACCAAGCGCGTAGCATGAAAGAAGGGCGACCACCGACCAGCGAGGAACTCGAGCAGATCTCGAAGGATCGTCCTGTGATGGTCGTTGATTCATCTGGTCATCTCGGGTCAGCCAACGGAGCGGCTTTTTTGGCCGCGGGAGTTTCCTCCGACACACCTGACCCAACCGGCGGCATGTTCTCTCGAAAAGAGGATGAAAAATCTCTTTTAGGTCCGATGGAAGAGACCGCATTAAATGCTGTGCGAAGCAAACGTCCTCCATTCACGGGCGAACTCGCTGCGCAAGCGATCACCGGTGCCGCAAAGGTTTGGGCTAGCTATGGCCAAACAACGGCAATGGAGGCTGGTCTCGGACTCGGAAATGATGATATTGGGATTGTCCTAAATGCCATCGATAAAAAACTTCTCGACATCGATCTTTATGTTGCTGCCAAAGACTCAGCCTTGGACGATACCCTTGCCGCTGCCTACACAGTTGCATCACAGTACAATCCAGAGTCAACTGGAATTGTTGAAAAACTCAAAGCCGCTCGGCCCGATCTTGACGAACGATACATCAATCGCGTGAGACTGGGAGGAGTTAAGTTTTGGCTTGATGGAAGCTTAGATACTGCGTGGTTCACACAACCTTACACTGAGAATCCTCCTGGAAAAACAGGTTCTTTTTCTGGTTATCGGCAAATACCGGACGAAGTTCTCGATGCCGTCTTTGATAAGTACTGGGCTACGGAACTCCAGATACATATGCATATGAATGGCGATGCGGCTGCCGACCAGGCATTACGTGCTATCGCTAAGGCAGTTAAGAAACATGGAAAGCGCGATCATCGCCCTGTGTTTGTTCATGCCACTTGGTTACGCCTAGACCAGATCAGTCTCATGAAAGATTATGGAGCCATACCTAGTTTCCTCACAGCTGGAATTATTCCTGGCGGGGATTCGGTGGTACGTCTGTGGGGACAAGAACGCTCAGCAGGAGCGATGGCGTCGCGCACTTTTCTCCGTGCAGGATTACCCTTTACCTATTCCCACGATGCCCCCGTATCGCCCATTCCCTCCATTTTGGCCTTAGTCGATGCTGGCGTGAATCGCCTATCCGGTAGCGGCCAAGTGGTAGGTCCAGACGAACGGATATCGCCCTATCATGCTTTGCGGGCCGTTACATCCTCAGCAGCTTTTCAATTGAAAGAAGAAAGAACCAAAGGAACCCTGGAACCTGGAAAGTTGGCCGATCTTGTCATCCTGGAAAAGAATCCACTGAAAGTTGAGCCCACGACCATCAAAGACATCTTAGTACTGGAAACGATCAAAGAAGGACGAACTGTCTTTTCTCGATAACATACTGTCGGCTGTCGCTTCGCTTTATCGACTCAGAACATCGGTAACGCTCTGACTGAAAACGTCGCAGCATTTTTAGCAGACAGCCCTATTCCTCAACTGATAGCTTATTTGCACCACTTATTTAAGATAACTATTCAGCCAATCGGCGATGCGCTCGAATGATCCCGCTGAAATCGAATGCCCCTCGTGGTGATTGTAGAGCCCAAACTTAGGTGTGCCTCCATATAAGTCATAGATCGGGCGAGATGCCGCAAGGTAGGGCCAAGATCGATCTCCATCCGCCGCACCAGGTCCCGACTCGCCACCGAGCACTAGAAATGGTCGAGGAGCAAT
>JAUMAI010000444.1:2893-6747 GCA_032116775.1 Pirellula sp.
ATCAGCGCTACCAGTTCGTGATGATTACGCAGGAATTTATTATCCTTCACGACCGGCCCCAGGTACCATGGTGCATCCCAATTGGTTGATTCGAACTCAAGACCACCTTCGCTAAATACAGCAGCCGAGATACGCTCATCGAACGCTGTAAGATAGAGTACTTCCTTCGCCCCAAGCGAGTGACCAACAGCCCCAATACGCCGCGAATCCACACTGGGAAGTGCGACAAGAATATCAGTAGCTCGCATCGCATCGTAGAGCATCTTCCGCATACCGAGCGATCGCGGATATCGCTTACGAAATTGATTAACAGCATCGTCATAAGTCGCCGCTTCCTGCCACAGGAAATTCTTCGGGCAAATCACCACAAAACCTTGTTCCGCTAACTTCAGCCCCAATTGCTCATCGTCCCTGCCGCCAACTCCCGCAATCGGTTTATTGGTTTTATCGGTGGTTGCATGTAACGCAACAATTCCAGGAAGACGACCATCTTTTCCCCGAGGCTCGAGAATATAAGCCTCTAAAAACTGGCCAGGCTCATTTTCGTATCGAATACGCTTCCGCGTTACCTTTTCCAATTCCTCTGCTTCGAGCACCTCGATTGCTAATACCTTAGGGCGTTCCGGTATTGGCCCAAGCACCTCGTCCCATGTCTTGATAAGCTGAAGCCGCCGAGACTTCCAAAGCTCAAGTGCATTAGCAGATCGATATTCGGTATCCGACATCAGCGGAGCGAGGTCCCTAGCTGGTCTCGGTGAGTTCGCGGGAGTGCGTTGTACGTCCCCTAGCCAGCTAACATCATCGACAAAGGAGGTAAGCAAAAGTAACAGCGCTGCAATGATGTGTGGCACAACAAAACTCACTTTTGACAGGAATTTGATTAGCGGAAATTCAATCATATCAATGCGACCCAGCCCCTGCCACTTGTCAATCGTCGCCTCATCTTTCCACTTCCAACGAATGGTTCGCGTGACACTAGCCGATCATCACCTCGCCGCAATGATCGGAATCCTTTATGACACAGCCAACTCGTTGTATTTTTTGCATGGCTACCGCATACTGCAGCTAACAAACATGAATATCTCGACCCAAACGGCCTCATTTAGTTATTGAGGCCCAAAACCGATATCTCTCTATTCACCAGCTGCTAAACGCTGACGTTAAACCTTACTCGTCATCATTCAGCAGCTTATAAGACACAACAATCGTGACGGAACGCCTTTCATCTTTGATTTTCCCAACACCCATAGAGATGCCAATGCTACCTAGCCAACATCAACGACAGCGAAGGGTTATCCATCACTTCTTTGTATTGGGCCTATCGTCAATCATAACGCTGCTGAATGTCTCGAGTTATGCGGAGGAAATCGATAGGAGTATTCTCCCGATTCACGAACCGAAGCCACCCGTCTTAAAGGAACTTGATGCGAGAAACGCTAAGCCACCTCCTCGCTGGGAGCTGAAAGCACCCAAAGATGCCCCGAATGTTGTGATAATCCTGATTGACGATATGGGCTTCGGGCAATCCAGTGCTTTTGGTGGTCCTTGCAAGATGCCAACTTTGGACCGACTCGCTAACAATGGATTGAAATATAACCGCTTTCATACAACTGCCTTATGCAGCCCCACCCGAACGGCTCTGCTAACCGGCTACAATCACCACAGCAACAATGCTGGCGCGATTATGGAAGTAGCGACAGCTTTTCCAGGCAATACGGGCATTCGACCTCAGACGATCACTCCGATGGCTGAAGTTTTACGCCTTAATGGATACTCGACATCAGCCTGGGGTAAATATCATGAAACTCCCCCCTGGGAAGTCAGTGTTAGTGGACCATTCGATCGCTGGCCAACTCGTTCGGGCTTCGAAGAGTTCTATGGGTTCATCGGTGGTGAAACCAACCAATGGGATCCTATGATAGTTCGCGGCACAACATTTCAACGCAAGCCTGAACATGACACCGATTATCACTTCACGACGGACATGACCAACCAAGCTATTGCTTGGATGCGAGCCCAGCAGTCACTAACTCCTGACAAACCTTTCTTCATGTATTACGCCACCGGAGCAACGCACGCTCCTCATCATGCACCCCAGGAATGGATCGAAAAGTATCGCGGTCAATTCGATATGGGATGGGATAAGTTGAGGGAAAAAACTTTGGCTCGTCAAATAGAGCTAGGGGTTGTTCCAAAGGAAACCAGACTTGCCCCCAAACCTCAAGAGATCGCCGACTGGGAAAAGCTCACTCAGGAAGAGCGTCGCTTGTTTACACGCCAGATGGAAGTCTTCGCCGGCTTCGCATCGCATACCGATCACGAGATTGGAAGATTGGTACAAAGTATCGAAGATATGGGTGAGCTCGATAACACCTTGATCATCTACGTTGTTGGAGACAACGGAGCGAGTGCCGAGGGGGGAATGCTCGGAATGTATAACGAAATGACCTACTTTAATGGCGTCGCTGAAACAACAGAGTTTATGCTCAACAAGCTAGAGCAATGGGGAGGCCCAGAATGCTTCAATCATTATGCAGCCGGATGGGCAGTCGCCGGAAACACACCTTTTACCTGGACTAAACAAGTCGCCAGCAATTTCGGTGGCACACGCAACGGCATCGTCTTCCATTGGCCGAAAGGCATCAAATCCAAAGGAGAGATTCGCAAACAATTCCATCATGTTGTCGACTTAGCCCCCACGGTCTACGAAGTTGCGAAAATCCCAGCTCCCAAGGAAGTCAACGGGATCACGCAACAACCGCTTGAAGGTGTCAGCATGGCATACAGCTTTGATGAACCACGAGCTGCCGAGCGACACAAAACACAGTATTTCGAAATTGCAGGCAATAGAGCTATCTATCACGACGGCTGGTTTGCCGGAACCGTGCATAAAGCTCCTTGGGAATCTGCACCTCGACATTCGCTAGCCGAGGATGTTTGGGAGCTATACCACGTCGATCAAGACTTTAGCATGTCACAGAATTTGGCTGATCAAAACCAAAACAAATTAAAGCAATTACAAGAACTCTTTATCGAGCAAGCTGTTGCCCATCATGTCCTTCCGATCGATGACCGAACCATCGAACGCTTCGATCCCAAAATCGCTGGACGTCCTGATTTGATGGATGGCCGAACGGATCTAACAGTCTACCCTGGCATGGTTTACATGGCCGAAAATACTTTTATTAACATGAAAAACACTTCTTTCGATCTAACCGCGACCGTTGAAGTTACCGAGAACAACAATCACGGTGTGCTAATTGCCCAGGGGGGGCGGTTTGGTGGTTGGGCCTTTTGGGTGAAAGAAGGAAAACCGGTTTACTCATACAACTTTCTTGGCCTGGAACTTTTCCAGGTCGAAGGTAAAAAATCGACACCTTCCGGGAAGCACACTTTAAAAGTTTCTTTCGATTACGACACGAAGTCTGGTAAACGTGGAAGCGGTGGGGTCATTCAGTTATTTATTGATGGGGAAAAAGTTGGCGAAGGACAAATCGCTAAAACTCAATCCAACGTTTTTTCCTTAGACGATACGGCAGATACCGGAGTGGATACTGGAACGCCGGTTGATGCAGACTATGGCGAAGGAGTCACAAACGCCTTCACGGGTCAACTGGAACAGGTACGAATTCAGATTCGCTAGCTCGTACAGGCCAAGGCCTAAAGCTGTTGGCAGATTATTGAAGCAAAGAGCTGATCTTTGTTCCGTCGCGAACTAGAGTAATAGGTCGACCAATGTTAGCCGCAAATTCCATTTGGGGATTAATGCCAATCGCCGAATAGAATGTGGCTGCCAGATCGTCGGGAGAGTACGACTTACCATCGGGCTCTTCCGCTTTGCCATTTGTCTTTCC
>JAUMAI010000445.1:0-10619 GCA_032116775.1 Pirellula sp.
CATGCGTGTGATGGTGGCGGTGTTCTCCGAGGTGATGGGCATTGCCACCAATGAGTTCTGGCGGTTCATGTTGGTGGAAGTGAAAGGCTCTGAGTAATAGGAACATGACGAGTAGACCAGCCATCATGAATAGAGCGACCCAATCGGCACCGGTCGGTCCTATCTCTGCTAGAGCATGAGGTAGCATATGAAATATGGAGATGCCAAGTATCAAACCACCTACGAAGCTAATTAGGATTTGCATCCACGTGTGTGTCAGACGTACGACTTGTGGGATCCAGCCACCCACCAAAGCGGCTGCAATGATGATCAGCGAGTAGATGATTAACACAGGTAATGTGTTGCTGGCGGAATACACCAAGTCGCCAGCCATCAACGAAGGGGTTCCCATTTCGGGAAGTTCTGCTGTCGGTATCTCGGCGGGAAGCTGTCCAAAGCACCAGGGAAAAACAAAGAACGCTGGTGCGTTCCACCCAACTCGCGCACCACCAACCGCTGCAGGCTTTGAGGTTGATGAAGTCAATGTCCTTTTCAGGAAAACAGCAGGCAGAGGGAGCACTGACCAATCCTCGGAGTCGACGCGTGGAGCTCTGGTTCGATGCTGCATCAATCACAAAACTGAACTTATTAACAGCACGGGCAAATGTTTGGTGATTTCCAGCATTCATAAGCCGAAAAAATCGACGATGCTTGACCACGACATTGGCGAACAACAGAGCCGCCCATTGTACTTAGAATTCCCTTGGCTTGGAATTGCCCAAAGCGGGGTGTGGGGCGTTTGCTGTAGCAAATCTTCCCCCTTGCGTCTGTGATAGCGGAAACGCCTGTTGCTGATATGCAGCAGCCAAAATATGGCCCCGCGCGAGGCAAGTTTAAAGGCAGCCTGTTTGCCTGAGGAAAGTGGCAGACCATCGAATCCGAGAGTTTTTCCGACGCCGATCCTGGGGCTGGTCGAAAAGTCAAGGAGATCAGCGTAGCGAGAACGTCTTACTGCCAAGTTGGCTCTTGTTGAGGGAGCGGGATTTCCTCGGCAGCCTTATCCACCACATCGGGGTCGATTCTAGCCACCTCGGTAGCAGCTCCTACCAGCAGCGACATTTCGGCAATTTGAATGATGCGGCGAACAATTCCGCAGGATAGTTCGTGAACTCTCACGATGGCTTGATCCCCGAAAATCAGCGTATCAGCCCCTGCTGCTGCAAGCGATTTTTGGAGTAAACACTCGGTATCCTCTAGGTTCCAGGCAGGGAGATCGATCCGTAACTGTGCGTAGTTTTGGACGATTTCCTGAAACGGGCCGGAAAGCGTCGTGGCAGTCGACAATATGATGGTCGGTGAGCATCTTTCCTCAATCAATCGTAAGACATCTAACGCGCAATCGCTGCTGGCCAGATGGATATCATCTAACAAGAGGAGCGTTGATAAATTTTGGAAAGCGTTGGCCACTAAAAGGTCGCTAAAGTTTCGTTGTGCATTAGCAGATCGATGGAAGCTATACTTGTCGATCGATTGTTCGGCGAGAGAGGAGATTAAGTCTCCTCGGCTAAAGCCTGTCATCGAAACGTATAATGGGCGATAATAGTTTCTGAATTGAGAGGCTAGGGCTGGGGTCTGATAGCGTCTGAGAAAGGCTGTTTTGCCCACACCTTCATCACCTACTAGGATCGCAACATGTTGGCCACGCTCCAGCACGACTTTCATCCGAGCATCCGCCTCTTCCACACTGGGTACAGCCAGGAAGTGGAATTGAGAGTCGTTATGACCGAAGGGCCAACGATCAAATTTCCAGTACTCTCGGTAATTCACGGTTACACTCATATAGGTCGGCTTTCTTTGTACAATCCCTATTCGTCTATTTGTCGGAATATCTTGTCGTTTTCATAACAAAGAATCTCTTCAACATGAATTTGCCTCGATTTTTTGCCCCTGATTTATCCGCTGTCGCCTTGCCTACCTCTGGGGTGTCCGAATTGCGGCATATCGAGCTACTCGACACCGAAGCCCATCATTTGACGAAAGTGCTGCGGCTTGGAGTGGGGGCACAGGTCGAACTCTTTGATGGTCAGGGGAATCGAGCCCAAGGTGTTGTGGAGCAAGCTGCTAAGAACAGGGTAACCGTATCGGTCAGCGAAATTGAACGAAGCGTTTCGCATCGCGCGACTCGCCTCGTGGTTGCGACTTCTCTTCCTAAGGGGGACCGACAAAAATGGTTGATCGAAAAACTGACAGAGCTAGGAGTCGATGGTGTTGTGCCGCTGTGGACCGAAAGAGGAGTAGCCCAGCCGACAGATAGTGCCCTGGAACGCCTGCAGCGAGTTTCGTTGGAAGCATGTAAGCAGTCGCGAAATGACCGGATGCTGCAGATACTACCGCCAAGTAGTTTGGAGAAGTTGATCACCCATAAAGAAACTGAGCAAAAGCAGGGGTGGTTACTTGCACATCCCTATGTTGTCGATGTAGTTACTCGCCAAATTTCTCACGGAGAAAGCTCGTCAGAATCTCTCGTTTCCAGCGATGCTATGGTTGTATCTGGAAGTCGAGCCCTGCAACAATGGTTTACACCGCCATTAAACCAACTTACTGTTGCGATCGGTCCCGAGGGAGGATTTACGGATCAAGAGGTTTTACAGGCGTGTCAAGCTGGGTGGCGTGCATGGTGTTTCAGTGAACAGATCTTGCGGGTTGAAACCGCAGTTCTGGTGGCCGCAACCTTGTTATTGGATTTCGTTTCTAATCACAAACTAAAATAGCTGTACGCCTGATGTGAATTATCTTCCAAGCCAGGCTCGGGTGATTTTCGTCGCGTACATCTTCGATTTCCCAAAGATCACAGCGAGCATGAGCGTATGAAAAGCGCTAGTACGGACTCCACTAGAATTCTGTCGATTGATCTGCTGCGCGGCTTGGCTGTGTTGTTGATGTTGTTTGTCACAGATGCGGCAGGCATCGTGACAACACCGAAATGGTTGTTGCCATCATCCGGAAGAAGTGACTCGCTGACTTTGGCAGATTTGTGTTTGCCATGGTTCCTGCTAGTTTGCGGAGCAGCGATACCGGTTGCCTTTCGACAGGGAGCGGTAAAATATCCGAACAAGTGGTTATTTGCCTTTCATATCCTGATGCGCACTTTGAGTCTGTGGATCATGGGCATCATGCTGGCCAATGCAGACGATTTTGGTGGGAATTGGCGAAGTGGATTATGGTCCTGCATTATGCTCAGCAGTTTCATTGTCGGCTGGATGGAATGGCCCAAAGGCATGCGTGTATCGGCGGTCTCGCAGAGCTTGATCCGAGTCACTGCGATGATAATTTTAGCGCTGCTGGCTGCTTATTACGGAAGTCGCAACGGAGAGTGGTTGACGATTCGCGGTTGGGGAACACTCGGATTGATCGGCTGGGGATACCTGCTCGGTTCGATCTGTTTCTTAGTGACTCGAGGCCACTTAGCAGGTTTAGTTAGTGGAGCGGCTATCCTGTTCGCCATGCATAAGATGGATCTGGTTGCCTGGCAGGAACGGTTAGCTGCTCGCAGCGAACTGGAGTTGTTTCAGCCTTATCTGGGTGGGATAGCAAGTTGGCTAGTACGCGTCGACCGGGTGGTTGATTTTGGTAGTGTTATTTCGCCCTTGGGCGGATGTGTTCTCTTAGGCTGTATTCTAGGAACTATCGCTCAAGATGCGAAATACGCTACGTTCGGTGAGATGCTGAAGAAAATAGGACTCCTTCTGGTTGGCAGTGTTCTCGCTGCTGTTATCTATGATGCTGGCAGCGGTGTCAGCAGCGTGAGCCGCACTCCCGCCTGGATTTTGTATTCGGTACTAGTACCGATCCTACTCTGGTTCAGCTTGTGGTTTGTAGCAGATCGAGGCAGGAAGTTGTTTGGTATCCAATGGTTAGCTGACATCGGAGCAAATTCACTGTTTGCTTTCTTGCTTGTGCCTTGGTTACTTGCTTTATTGCAGTTGATGGATTCAGACTTGTATCAGCGATTAGGGGCTGAGAGTTTTTGGAATCCACTTTGGCGTCCCTGTCTGGTGACGATTGTTGTGGGAGGCCTAACGGCGATTCTGAGTCGTATCGGCTGGCGAATGACGCTGTAATGCTGCATTGACAGCAACGCGTTTGGCAGGGTCTGATTTCTACTAGCAAATAACGTGAGCAGAGATTACCTCGCGCCGAGGTCGAGATTATTACCGCAGCCAAGCTGGACGAGTCGAATTGTTACTGCCTGTTTGTATTGGCTGGCCAGTGTTGGGTTGCGCAGCGGTGTTGGGCTGCCAAGTACCAGGCTGTGAGTAATTCGGTTGAGCATAGTTGGGTTGACCGTAGCCATTGGGCACGCCATTTTGCGTGGGATAAGCAGGTTGGTTAGCGGTCGGTTGATTGTAGTTGTCGGCTGGATACGACGGTTGCTGATAATTGGGCTGGTAATTGTTGTTGCCGTAGCTCGCCTGACCATTATCGACGTATTGCGTAGGGGGCATGTTGTTGGCGGAATTCCAATTAGCCCAATTGCCTGTTGATGGAGCTTGATTGGGTTGTCCAAAACCGGTGAAGTTTCCAGGTGGTGGACTGGATGATGTGGATGGTACAGGACGACCTGTTTGCGGATGGTTCTGTGAATTAAACCAGCCTGCCTGATTGGATGACTGACTATTTCCCTGCTGTGCCTGTTGCCAAGCGTTTTGTGCATTCTGGTGCCATTGCTGGAGCGTGCCATCTTGGCTCCACTGCGTTAGTCCCGTTTCGGCTTTTGCTTTGAGCTCTTTGGCCTTGGCACGATCGATATTGATCGACGGAGTCCCATTTTTCCAATCGATGGTAAGCACGCCGCTAATGATCATGGCTGGAATGAAAATAAGCATCATCAGCGAGCCGAGACGTGTGTCGGCGACGCGTTGCATAGGCGCAGGTAGCCCTAATGCCACCAAACCTGCAATTCGCTGAGAGCTGCTTCTTCTTCGTCGGCGAGATCGGGCCATGACCAACTCTACTCCATTGGGTCGCGTTTGTTCCATGCACAAACTACGAACACTTCTCCGCGGTGCGCGCGCATTGACGCACCGAATCGAACGGAAATTAGCAATTCCCTCTGCCCACCGCTAGACGACTTTTTCTTGTCAGCAAATAGCTCGCATTCGAAAAAAGCTACCGAATGTGTTTAGTTTGCCTATCTTTGAGCCGAGCGACGGCAGACTCCAGGCCAGGGAAAGCAGAGAGCTAGCATTTCTTTATCATGGCTCAAAAAGCGTGAGCTATTCGTGCCTGAGAGCTTCGATTGGACTCATCTTGGCAGCTCGAATGGCTGGATAGAGCCCGAAAACCACACCCACCACGACGGAGATACCAAAAGCAATCGGAATCGACTCCAAGACAATCGTTGGAGTCAATTTCTGAATCACTTCTGGTAGGGCAGCAAAGGTCTTGGGGAAGCTGTCTCGGATGAAGTCGCGGACCATGCTTATGGCAGGATTGCAAATCACGCCAGCTAAAATTCCAGTCGCTCCACCGACGACACTGAGGACAATCGTTTCGACTAAAAACTGGCGGACGATATCGCTACGTTTGGCACCTAGTGCACGACGGATGCCGATTTCACGGGTTCGCTCCGTGACCGTGGCCAACATGATATTCATGATGCCGATACCACCCACGACCAGCGAAATTGCGGCCACGAGTCCCATAAAGATCATAAACATTAATCGCGTGGTTGCTGCCTGCTCAAGCAATTCCAAAGGAACAACGACGGAAATGTCTTGAAGGTCATTGTGGTTACGTAAAGCTTGTTCTACCAGCTCAGCAGTTGACTTAACTTCTTCGATCGAACGCGTGATGAGAGTGATTTGATTCAGCTCAATAATTTCACCTTCGAAGGAGCCACCACGACGCATTGCGACGGTATCACCGATCCGCTGCTGCAGCGTGCGGATGGGGATGTAAATGTCGTTTGAGAAGTCTTGAGCCGCGAGTGAGCCTCCGATCGCAGCAGAAGCGTTGCGGTGTTGAAGAACTCCTACGACGGTATAGAAATCTTTGTTCTCTGGTACATAAACTCTTTTGCCGATCGGATTTTCATACGGGAAAAGTCGTTCAGCGACACGGGCGGCAAGCACACACACCGTTTCCCGACGAAAGTTCATCGCATCGGTCAAGAAATATCCCGATTCGACTTTGAGACGCGTCACATCAGCGTACTCAGGAGTGCAGCCAACTAAGCGACCATCGATTGTTTGGTCTTTATATTGAAATTGACGTCGGATTTCCCGAATCGGCAGCGCGCTGCGAATCGTCGGGATGGTCGCGACAAGCATGTCCAGTTCTTCGCGTTTTAAACCGTAAGGTGTTACACCTTGAGGTGATAATTTTTCAGAGGGTGGTTTGACGGAGCGAATGATAATGGTGTCGGCGCCCAAATTGGCAATCTGGCGCTGGGCTTCCAAGCTAATGCCTTCGCTGATAGCCAACAGCCAAATGACGCTCGCGACTCCAATAAAAATACCGAGCATCGTGAGCAGCGATCGCATCGGATGAAGGAGAAGACTTTTTACACCGAGTTGAAAGGTTCGATACCACATCAGGAACATGGCTTAAACCTCCACCGGCAAGTTGCGAAAAGCATGTTCGGCGGCTTCACGCCGCGACTGCTCGGAGTTGGACTTGTCCCACTGTACCACTCCATCCTTGAGACGAACGACACGTTTGGCTCGCTTCGCGACTTCGTCTTCGTGGGTGACCAAGATGATCGTGCGACCTTCATCATTGAGGCGATGAAATAGTTGCAAGATCTCTTCCGTCGTGCGGGAATCGAGGTTACCAGTTGGCTCGTCAGCGAGAATAAAGTAGGGATTGTTGACAAGGCTGCGAGCTATGGCCACGCGTTGCTGCTGTCCACCGGAAAGTTGACTAGGTCTGTGTGATAGTCGTCCATTAAGTCCAACCAAGTTGGCTAATTCAACGCAACGTGCTTGCTCTTTGGGCCCAAGTCTTCCCTGATAGAACAGGGGAACTTGTATATTCTCAACGACCGTGAGTTGCTGAATCAAATTGTACGATTGAAAAACGAAACCAATGCGTCGAGAACGAACCTCAGCTAACTTGTCGTCGGACATTTGTGCGACATCATCATCACCGAGTAAAAGTTGTCCGGAGGATGGTTTATCGAGACAACCGAGCATGTTTAGAAGTGTGCTCTTACCCGAACCGGAAGGACCCATGATAGCGACGTAGTCGCCTTCAGGGACATCAAAGAATACACCTCTCAGTGCGCGAACCGTTTCGCTTTTGAGAACATATTCTTTTTTCAGATCCCGCACGGAGCAGGCTAGTTTCGGGATTGGTGTGATCATCTTCACTCTCAGCTTTTGCGGAAGCGATTTGACCTAGGCGATAAAGATCGCCTGTGGTTTAAAAGCTTCCATATTTATTGCTGCCGGCCTCCCCCTGCACCGCTGCCAGGGCCACCCTGGCCGCCGCCCGGAGGACCACCAGGTCCCCCAGCTCCCATCTGTTTCATGCGGGCTACGACTTTGCCCATAGCTACGGTGAGTTCCGCTTTGGTGACTTTACCGTCGCTGTCGGTGTCGGCCTGTTTGATCGAGTCTTTAAATCTCGAATCCATTTGATCGATTTCATCCGTGGTCAATTCGCCATCCGAATTCTTGTCGTTTCGCTCTAAGGTCATATCTACCATGCGAGCGGCAGACATCTCTCCGCCAGGACCACCAGCACCGCCACCTGGGCCACCTTTGGCAACAGCAGCTCCGCCTGTCGGAGGAGCACCTTCTTTTTTCGCTGGAGCATTCTTGGCGATTTCTTCCAGCGCTTCGCGGTCGACGACATCTTCGATTTCGGGTAGTTTCATCATGTTTAAATGGGAACGCGGGTTGAGCACGACTTCTTCGCCTTCCTCCAAGCCGCTGTCTATCGTCACCATCTTCTCGTTGCTAGCGCCGATTTTTACTTCGCGAGTTTCATACTGATCACCAACTTTTACCAACGCGAAGTGATGACCTTTATGTTCGTAAACTGCATGCACAGGAATCTGCAAAGCATCTTTTAACTGCTCGACAAAGATACGAACTTCAGCTGTCATTCCGGTACGAATAACAGGTGGTGGATCTTTGATTTGAATGTAGGTGGAATATTCCTTAACCGATGAGCTAAACCAACTGCCCGGTTCGGCATACTTGTTGACCTTGGTTACCTGTCCAAGCAAGTCGCCTTCGACGGCATTGACCCGAATCCTGCATGGCATTCCTTCACTGACTAAGGTAATTCGTGATTCGTTGATCTTCGCTTTGACTTGCATCTTGGTGGGATCGGGCAGCACGACTAATACCTGGCGTTCTCTGGCTAACGCACCTGCCTCGACAACAAACTCAGAGTTACCTCGGCTGCTGAATTTGTTGGCATGAACGACTTGACCTTCCGCTGGGGCGGTGATGGTGCAAAAACCAGTTTGTTGCTCCAGATCTGTCAGCTTTTCTTTTTCTTCTTGGAGCGTATTGCGATCGGATTCGAGTTTCGCTTTCGCCTTTTCGATGTTGCTGTCGAACTGCACCAGCATTTTCTCTTTGGTGAGTTCCTCCAAAACTCTGAGTCTTGCTCTAGCGGAGTCGAGTTTATTTCGAGCGTTCTGCACCGCGAATTGCTCTGCCTCAATTTGCAGAGGTTTGAGCGTTCCCTTGGCTGCTAATCGCTCTGCACTACCTAATTGCAGTTCGGCTTTACGCAGGTCTTGTTCGGCTAAGGCAATTTCGCTGAGGATCGTTTTGCGTTCGGTGAGATACGTTCCTTCCAGATACTCTTCGCGAGCGATTTCATCTTGCTTAACCTGCGCTTCCGAACCAATTACGGTGGCCTCGGCGGTGCTAACTACAATGCGTTGGCTCTTCAGTTCGGTTTGCAGAGCTGACTCATCGAGTTCAACTAGCTTATCACCCTTCTTTACATAAGCGCCTTCGTCGATGACCCATAAAATCGGGGTTCCGTTGCCCCCTTTGGATTTGACTTGGCAGAGCACTTCTTCGTTTTCGCTACTCTCTATTTCGCCATCTTCCAAAACGATGTGATCGAATGGGCCACGGGTAACGACTTCCGTGATCAATTCCTTAACGTTTTCGGTTTGGGGGGAAACATAGAGTGAGCGATACGCCATCACGCCTCCGCCTAACGCGACGATAACGAAAATCGCAATCCAGGCGATGTTTCCACGACGCGAGGGAAGATGATCCAAACGGCTCATTCCATGAAATCCTGATCGAAGGACAGTACGACGAGTTTGCAACTTCATTTTGAATCTCCCTAGCAGGAGAATAGAGGTGACGAAAGTTTTGGGCATTCGGCGGGTTCGGTCAAAGCGGGGTTCGGTCAAAGGGGAACGCATAGGAAGTTAAACTTTAGGCGGGACAAGTCTTTAAGGATTGTATTCACCGCAAACGCTTCGGGCTTGTTGTTTTTTACATTCCGCCCGGAATCAACCCAGATTTGGCCCGCTCGGAAGACCCCCTGGCGATGCATAACAGTGTAGTCCCGCGACAACCAACTCAGAATCCGAGAACTGAAGTAGCCCTGCCGCGAACATACTGGACACCTTTCTCAACCCCAAGGCCATCCGCTAGTTTCGTGGCAGCCCTCTTTTCCCGACGCATTGCCTGTGGCGAGTCTCTTGGGATGCGTTAGTTCAGCTATTTTGCCGAAAATGATCGCCAGAATAGCTGTTACGGGTGTAGTTGATTAGGGTGTAGTCTTTTTAGCGGGATGCGTTTGGCTCTCGCGGACGGGGAATATTGTTCAGCAGACCCGCAGCGCCGCGGGTCTCTTTTCGCCGCGGAGCCCATTGCTGTAGAGCTTTGGTAGACTCCGACTTGGTGGCAGAAATGGTCACTGGATCGCTCATGGGAGCAATTTTCACAATCCCCTGGTCCTTCAGATTGAAGACAGTCGGTTTGGTTTCTGCGTCCTGTTCCGGTTCTAGCTGGGACTGTGCATCCACAGGAACTTGTGCCGGCTCAGCAGATTCTTCCGCGGATACAGTTGCTGCTGGCTCCGCCGACTCTGCAGTCTCGGCTGATGTTGACTCAGCCACCGATTCATCTGCCACCGGCAACTGTTCGGGTAGGTTCACGGGCGTTGTTTCGTCGAGCATTAAAGCTTCTTCGCTAAAGTCGCCACCTACAGTGTCGTAGCGAATTGGACCTGGATCAATCCATAGACCTTCACTATTCAATTCCATAGTGCCGAGTTCTTGATCGAGCGTACGGCGAAGAACCTCGTAGTTAACCCATACACCCATGAAGAAGTTTTGAGCGCCGAGTAAGTCCTGCAAAGCGGAAACGGTATCGCGGGCAGCGGTTGGACCGGAAGCTTGCGATAGGGCTTCATTTATTTGGCGAATGTCTTCGTTGAGCACGATCTGATTGGCAGCGATTCGAACCGCATAACGCTGAAGTTCAAAGTTCAGTTGGTTCGCACGGATGGTTCGCAGGATCGACCGCATCAAGGTCCAAATACTATCTTCGAATTGATAATACGAACGTCGAGCTTGTTGGTATTCGATCAACGCTTGTCGATATCGGTTGCGTTCTTGTAGTCGCGTGATTGGAGCGTCCCACTGTAAA
>JAUMAI010000446.1:0-2468 GCA_032116775.1 Pirellula sp.
GCGCGGGCGGCTGGCTGCTCGTCTCCTTCGAAGGGCTCGCCTACCAGATGAGCGTGGGGGATACGATCGAAGTGAGCGCGCCGTGGTCTCTCATCGGCGACGAGGACCGTGAAGAGCGATGGCGGGCAACACAATGGCTTGCAGAACGCACCATCAAAGATGCCCGTTTTCCAATCGCAATGGCGGAGCACGTATATTTTATCTTGGTCGGCCGTAAAGTTCTTCAGCCACCCGAAGATATCGATGATCCAAGCTTTGCAGGAAAACGAAGAGCCTATCTCGAACAACGAAAGATGATCCAATCGGTAGCTATACGATTGAAAGAGTCCGACTTTAATCTCAAAGAAGCTTTCAAGGCACTTGTCGGGACGGACTTCTACCGAGCCGACTCGATCGCTTCAGCCATCGAGCATCCTGAGCGGCAGGCGGAGCTCGACGATGTGGGAGTTGTGCGGTTGATTACCCCCGAGCAAATGGAACGCAAACTTAACGCGATCTTCGGCAAGCCTTGGGGGAGGCTTGAAGAAGCCTATAAAATTCTCTACGGTGGTATCGATTCTATTACCGTCACGGAACGCAATGCTGACCCAAGTGGTGCGATGGGAGCAATCCAACGTATCATGGCGAACGATGTCGCATGTTCGAACGTGGGGCTTGATTTTCATCGGCCCATAGCTGAACGAAGACTCTTTTCTGGAATCGAGCCATCAGTCGTTCCTGGTGATGAGCTTTCGGATGCAAAAATTCGCGAGACGATTGTTCAATTGCAAGAAAAAATCTTGGGCCAACGACTTGCGATGAATCATCCCGAAGTCGACCGCGTCTTCGAGCTCTTCTGTGGCATTCTCAGCGATGCGAAGGCTTTGCCCAGTTTCGAACCGCGTGAGACTTACTTTTGCGGTGGACGTGAAGATTTCAGAGTCGAAGATCCCCACTACACCGTCCGTGCATGGCGCGGTGTCGTAACGTACTTGCTGCGTCAACACGCATTCCTTTACGAGTAACAACCCACAGAGAGCCACCTTCAACCATGTCACGTCGAACATTCTTGAAACGCTGTGGGCTTGCTGGACTAGGTTTCGCTGCGCCGATTCACTTGCAATCAGTGGTTGGAGCAAAAGAATCGACTTCGGAAGACGCAGGCTACCCAGGGCCGTATTATGTTGTCTACAACGCATCTGGAGGGTGGGACACCACGTATTTGATGGATCCTAAGGGGGTCGATGGAATCAACCGTTTGTATCAAGAGGGAGAAATACTCACGGTTGGCAATCATCGTATTGCGCCGATTGCTAAACATATATCGGGTGGGATGAGCAATGAGGACTTTTTTGCGAAGTACGGCTCGGAACTTCGGGTTTTCAATGGCCTTGATCTATCGGTAAACAATCACACGCCCTGCGCGCGATACATGGCGACCGGTAAACTCGATAGCCTTGCATATCCGACCTTTCCTGCACTCGTTGCCGCTTGCTATGGAGCCGAAGCCCCGCTGGCATTCCTCACGTTTGGAAACTATTCCGCCACCGGCAATCTTGTGCCGATGTCGCGTGTGCCTTATCTGCAATCGCTTCGGTTGTTAGCCCGAGCGGACTCCGTCGAAGGTGGCACTCATCCCTACCAAGATGCTTTCGTTTCGGATCGAATTGAACGCGCTTTGGAAAAACAGTTTGAAGCTCGCATTTCCGAAACCCGGTTACCTCGGGTCGAACGAAGTCAAAGCATGCTGTATGCGGCTCAAGCGAATTCCAAAGCTCTCGAACGTGTGGTGCCATATCTTCCGAAAGAGCAAGCAAAGGAGCGGCTCTCGCAGCAGAACGATATTGCATTAGCAGCCTTTAAAGCGGGCGTTTGTATTTCCGCAAATATGTCGATCGGTCAATTTGATAGCCACAACAACAACGATGCTGACCAGATGAAACTCATTCCGGAGTTTCTGGCAGGGATCGATGACTTGTTGCGCAAAGCAGAACAGCTACAGATTCGAGACAAGTTGGTCGTGATCATTCAAAGCGAGATGGGGCGTACACCAACCTATAACAATGGAAATGGAAAAGACCATTGGTCGATCAATTCGATTATGTTCCTCGGTCCTGGCATCACTGGTAATCGCGTGATGGGAGCTACGGACGAGAAGCAACAACTCTTGCCGGTCAATCCGCAGTCACTGGAGATCGACCAAGTCGCCGGAATTCGCGTTCGTCCGGAGCACATTCACTTCGCATTGCGCGAATTCGCGCAGGTTCAAGACCACCCATTCAGTCAACGCTTTCCCCTTGAGGTGCCTGCCAAGGAGAAGCTTCAGCAGTTCTGGGTATAAAACGCAGAGACTTCTGAGAGCATAGTGGCTCCCGCTCCCCATCATTTTCTTGCCCTGCATGTACAATCCTTAAAGAACCAAAAAGTTAGCCGCTATCCGTAAACGGCTCGATAGTTGAGCAGTCGTGTTATCAAAAGGTGGTTTCTAA
>JAUMAI010000447.1:0-5546 GCA_032116775.1 Pirellula sp.
AACAGGTATGTCAACCAGCTCCGTTACTTTCAAAGGAAAGTCGAGGAAAGTCTCGAGGCCAATGAATTGAAGCTCGTGAATGTTGAGGGTCAGCTGTTCGACCCCGGCGTTGCGGCTGCGGCCTTGAACATCGGCGACTTTGGACCTGATGACCAGCTGCTCGTCGAGCAAATGGTCGAGCCAATCATTATGGGACCTGCGGGCTTGAAAAAACAAGGCACCGTTCTGCTCGGGAAAGTTCAGCAATGAAATACATCGGAATTGACCTGGGTACGACCAACAGCGCCATCTGCTCTTATGATGGGGAAAATGTTCGTCTTTACAAAAGCCCGAACCAGAATGACGTAACGCCTTCCGCGATTTTTATCGACCGAAGGGGCAACAAGTATCTGGGCGAGCGCGCCTACGACAGGGCCGCAAAAAACCCGGACAACGCAGCCACAAGATTCAAAAGAATGATGGGCACCGGCACGCCGATCAAGCTGTCTGCCGTCAACATTGTTATGACACCAGAAGAGTGTTCAGCCGAGATTCTGAAGCTTTGCTTTGGGTATCTTCCGGAGGAAATGAGAAATAGCGGGGAGACGGGAACCGTTATCACCGTTCCCGCGGCCTTCAACCAAATGCAGAAGGACGCGACTCTTGCGGCTGCTGACATGGCGGGGCTTGGCCGCGTCGCTCTCATGCAGGAGCCTGTTGCTGCGGTTATGTCCGTCATGAAGCAGCGAAAGGGGGACGGAGTTTTTCTGGTCTACGATTTGGGGGGAGGCACCCTGGATATCGCCATTGCCGAGAGCATCAGTGGAAGAGTTAGCCTCCTGGCGCATGGCGGTATCGCGATGTGCGGCGGAACTGACTTTGACCGAGCAATTTTGGACAACATCGTAAAACCCTGGTTGCTGTCGACATTCGATTTGCCAAGCGATTTCACAGCAAAGGAAAAGTATCGGACGCTTCTCTGGATGTGCCTATGGGCCTCTGAAAAAGCAAAGATCGAATTGTCGGCTAAGGAAGAGTCGGTGATCAGCCTCACGGAAGCAGATATCGGGATATCCGATGAATCTGGAGCGGAAGTCTATATCGATATCCCTTTGTCGAGAGGCCGGCTTGACGAACTGATCGGTGAGAAAGTCAGAGACTCGATCGCGGCTGCCCGCGAAACTCTGGAAAAGGCGGGACTAAACTCCAACGATGTTGAGCGAGTTGTGTTTGTCGGGGGGCCAACTCAGTACAAACCCCTCAGAGACAAGGTCGCATTCGAACTCGGAATCGCTCCATCGACTGACGTAAACCCGATGACGGCCGTTGCCGAAGGGGCCGCAGTCTTTGCAGAATCGATTGATTGGACGTCTCAAAGCCGGGGGCGCAAAAGCAGTCGTGGGGCACTGAACGCCGGCGGCGCGCTGAACCTCTCTTTCAGCTATATTTCGCGTACCCCAGATTCACGTGCCCGGGTGGTTGTAAAGCTTACTGGAAGCATTGATGCGGGTATTGAGTTCCAGGTTGATAGTCTTGACACTGGATGGTCTTCTGGACGCCTGCCATTGACTGACGGCGCGTCGGTAGAGCTCGCGCTCGCAAAGCCGGGTGACAATACGTTCAAGGTCTTCGTTTTTGATGCCAATGGCGGCCCAGTTGTCCTGCCAAATGATAAGATCACCATTGCGCGAACTGCAGCGAGCATTGATGCCATACCAGCCTCCCACTCAATTGGAGTGGAGGCGCGAGAAAAACTCGGCGGAAGGTTCGTGCTGGAATACCTTGTCCGCGAGGGTGATCAGCTACCGAAAAGGGGCACAATAAAATTCAAGTCCGAAGAATCACTCAGAGCGGGCAGCCCCAAGTCGATTAAGTTCAAGCTTTGGGAAGGTGCGATAACCGATCCTATTACTGACAATCGCTTCATCGGCTTGTTCGAGATTCGAGGATCAGACTTCGACGACAACGTCATCGCATCAGGCGCTGAGATGATTTGTGATTATGAAGTGCGCGATTCCGGTAACATCATTCTCGATGTTTCGGTGCCGTCCATTGGGGCGTCGTTCCACAGCGGCCGAAACTTCTACTCTCGGCAAGAGGGACAGATCGACTATACGCAAGCCTCAAAGCTGATCGAAGACCAAGCGCAGCAAAGTCGCGAACGTCTGGATGAGATGTGGGCGGTGTTTGACGATCCAAAGCTCGACTCAGCAAAGGAGAAACTGGACCAAGTCGAGGCCGCAAATCTTGATGGCTCGGATCCTGAGACCGCCAAGCAGGCTATGGACAATGTTCAAGAAGCAAAACGTCTGTTGGCACAAGCTCGGCAGGAGCACCTGAAGCCGATGCGGCAGGTAGAACTTGATAAAGCTGTTCAGTTTTTCGATAAAGCCGTCCGTGAACATGCGCGGCCAACAGAGGCGGCCACGTTCGATAACTTGGTCAAGACGGCTCAGAGAGCCATTGACTCCAACTCGTCAGATTTCGAGTCCCATCTTGATGAGCTCCGCGGCAAGAACTTCGTAATTCTGTGGCGCCAGGATTGGTTTGTGATCGACCGATTTAAACTGCTTGCGCAGGCGCGGCATCTGTTTCCCGACGCGAGCGAGCACGCGCGACTTGTCGTTGCTGGCACTGAGGCGCTGAGAGCAAACGACATTGATAAGCTGCGCGCGATTGTGTTTCAGCTTGATTCCCTGCGCGTGGGCTCCGCCGGCGACGATGAGATTGTGGCCACCTCTAACATTGTTCGGACTTGATCAATGGCGTTGGACGCTTTCCTGCCTATTGGTTTTCAGCTGCCCGACGGCGCGAGGGTTCGCAGGCCGCTATTCTCTGGAAACCGCTGGCAGATTGTTGAAACGGATAGCAACGAACGGGCACTGCTCGCGCTTGATGAACTTGCAAGTCGGTGGTTTGAGGCGGGTTTGATAGGCCGCCAGCAGATGATGTCGTTCAGATTTGGCGACAGCACCATCTGGGCGTTTCGTTCAGGGCCTGACCAACTGATTGTCCCGGTGGCCGATAGCAACTCCCCTGATACGAAATCAGAGGCCATGTCGTTTTCACTTGCGCTTAAGGCGACCCGCGAGATCGATGCACTTACGCCGCTACAGGATGCATTGTTTATTGAAAAGATAAGCCGCTTGTTGCCAGCTTACAGCATCAGCTCAAAAACAGATGACGAGATTGTTTTGGGCTACTGGTTGACTGGTGGAGCCAGAGTTTCTGTCCGCTCGTTCAGAAAGATCAGTCTTATGATGAGCTGGCTTGGGGCAGATCACTTGCAAGATGTGATTGAGGCCGCCGGGTTTTCCGTTATCGACACCGTGCGATCCGCAACGCGGGCATCTGAACGTGGTTCGGCGCAAGATCAAGCCACAGTTAGCGCTGCGGAATCAGAGACCCTGAAAAGCAACGACACGCGACACGCCAGATCGTTCGAATTGGCTGGTCGTCCGGAGCTGGCATCATTCTTCAATGAACATATCGTTGATATCGTGATGAATAGAGAACGCTACAGGGCGTTGGGTATCGATTTTCCTTCGGCCGTTATTCTGCACGGTCCTCCCGGGACGGGGAAAACATTTGCCGTTGAGCAGCTCGTGGAATTTCTTGGGTGGCCAAGCTTCCAGATTGATGCATCGACGGTGGCGAGTCCTTACATTCATGAGACGAGCAAGAAGGTGGCTCAGGTATTCGAAGCTGCGATTGAGAATGCGCCTTCCGTGCTTGTCATAGATGAAATGGAGGCGTTCCTCGCGGATCGGGAAATGGGATCTGGGCATCACCGGGTAGAAGAAGTTGCGGAGTTTCTCCGCCGGATCCCAGAGGCGGCCAAAAAAGAAGTCCTTATAATCGCCATGACAAACCGTATTGAAATGATCGACCCAGCGGTTCAGCGACGTGGGCGGTTTGATCATGTGGTCCATGTGAACTTTGCGAGCGAAGTCGAAGTCGAAGCGCTGCTGCAAAAGCTTTTGTCGGTGTTACCTCAGGAGGGTGAAGTTGATACTGCACACCTTGCTTCCGAACTGGCAGGTCGACCGTTGTCTGATGTTGCGTTTGTCGTTCGGGAAGGCGCACGTCTGGCGGCGCGATCGGGGCGCGATCGACTTCGATTCGAAGACTTGCAAGTAGCCTTGACCTCAGCGCCAGCGAGAGACCGAGAAGGCAGTGAGCGCCGCCGTATTGGATTTGTTTAAGGACCTGGCATTTGGCTTCTGGCGACGAAACTGACGACAATAAAGCAAAGGGCTTCGCAGCTCTTTCTACACTCGTTTCGAACGTAGATCCGGGAATTTCTCAGGCAACCAAGCCAGCCGATACAAAGGCAACTGCGAAAGAGCCGACCAAAGCAGAAGCGCCCAAGGCGACTCCAAGGCCGCAAGAGCCGCAGCCGTCCGGCAATTCGTTTCAACCGCTACTCTGGCTGCTCGGAATAATGCTAGCGTCTGCAGGCTTGCTGTATGCGAACTACAGCGCCAGTCAGAATGTTTCCGGCGGGTCTTCTTCTCAAGGTTCTTCTTACACATCGACTACGCAGCAAAGTCCGGCTTCAACTCCAACCTGGCAGCCTGCTGTTGTTGAACCACCGGCTGCTTTGCGCCCGTTTGAAGAACAGCCGCCTGTAGGCCGCAATCTATTTCTTTCCATAAATCAGATACGATACTGTCTTGCTGAGGAGATGCGGCTTGAGGCTTCTGAGCCGCTCGTGGATATCTACAACGAAGCACATATCACTCAGTTCAATAAATATGTGAGTGATTACAATAGTCGGTGTGGCGCGTATCAGTATTATGAAGAATCCTTCGCGGCAGCGCGACTAGATGTGTATGCTTTCCGAGACGAAATTCGTGCGGAGGGTATCGCGCGATTTAATTCTCCGGTTCCGACTGTATTTGAGGAGGCGGCGGAAGTCGAGGCTGGGAGTTTCATTGAGACTAAACCAGAGTCTGAAGTGCCGCCGGAAGAACCTGCTGGCCTCGATGCAGCAGAGTCGTCCCAACTCGAGCAGTTTTTCTCTGGGACGCTAAAGTTTCGTGATGATGGCGACAGCACGCTTGAGGCTTACGACACAGAACCTCTGCGAGATCTACCGGCGGAGTTATCGAAGGCCCTTCCAGCGTCAGACATTCGCCCGCCAAACAGAGTTGCGTCGGCCGGTTCGCCTAATTCATCGGAGGTATCAGATAGTCGGGTGCGTCTCGCTGTTCCGATTCCGGGGTCGCCCGCGGCCTTCTAAACTCTTATAGCTGAGGGCGTTCCCCATCGGCATCGTTTGAATTAAAATTCATGAATCTTACTTCTCGAAGGGAGTTCGTCGGCTTGTACACACAGTGTCCGACCGTGTAGGCGAAACGTGGCTACCGTCAGTGGCTACCGTCCGCAGTGGCTACCGTCAGTGGCTCGCCGTCACGCGCCTGCGCACATCGGTCGACCCGTGGCCGCTGCCGCGATTCGACCAGCCGCTCGCCGCAAACCGTGCCGTCCCATCGGCGGTGCTGCTCACAAAACCTCGGGCACTTAGCGGGGCACTTCGTGAGCTGTCGTCGCTTGCTCGGACC
>JAUMAI010000448.1:0-3743 GCA_032116775.1 Pirellula sp.
GACTCGAACCAACGACCTCAACGATGTCAACGTTGCGCTCTAACCAACTGAGCTAACCGCCCGAGAGTTTAATCGTGTTGCGGTCAAGCCGGCAAAGGCTCAACTGTACAACCAATTTCGGCTTGGACTGTCCCACACATTAAACCGTTTTACCAAAGGTTCAACCTGTGTGAGCTAGTTTTCCTAAACCACGAACCTGATTCAACTCCAGCTTGGCTCACCGCCGCGATCTGCGTAAGGTCCGGGAATCTTCCCAAAGTATTTCCGAGGGAACATCCGAGGATAATCACTGAGGTGGGGGGGCTGGGCTGGATGCCAGATCTGCTCCACAACGGCGTATCGTGCCAAGCGGCTGACGCTTCGTCAAGGGCCGGCGACACGATTCCAGCGATCTCTTCGGGCTCAATCTGGGTGAGAAAGACCGATTTTGCGGCGAAAAAGTCACTCTATAGTTGACGTAACCGAAAATAAACAGAATCATTGTAGGACTCAGTGTACTGATCGTTTTCCCACCTGGTCCTTGTACCCGCTCCTCGTTTGGTGTGGTAAGACAATAACTCCTTACAGGGATGGATAATCAACAGATCGATGCACAGACGTTTTATGCTCATACGGAATTGAACCGTAAGTCCAAAACGGTTTGGTAGGCTGAAGTGCGTGGCGGACCACCGCTTTAGTGTGGCCTAGTGAACTTTGGCAGGCGAATTACTTTTTCAGGAAAGGGTTTTGCAATCGACCGGTCGCAACCTCAGACGAGAATCAATGGTCAAATTCGTGTTTCTCCGGTTCGTGTGATTGATCCGGAAGGCAAACAGCTTGGTGTGATACCAACTGACGAGGCAATTGCCAAAGCTAGGGATTTCGGATTGGACCTAGTGGAAGTGGCTCCCACAGAAAAGCCACCCGTATGCCGAATCATGGATTTCGGCAAATACAAATACGAGAAAAACAAAAAGAGGGCCGGGGCAACGCATACCCATCAAACGAAGACCAAAGAAATTCGTTTGCGTCCTAAGACTGGTGAACACGATATCGACTTCAAGGTGCGCCAAGCCAAAGGCTTCTTGCAGCACAAAGATAAGGTGCTCGTGTCGGTTATCTTCAAGGGACGTGAAATGGCTCACGTGGAAGAAGGACGACGCATCATGGAAAGTGTGATCGCTACTCTTTCTGAAGTAGGCAAAATTGAATCGCCTCCGCAGCAGCAAGGCAAGAAAATGAGCTGCACCATCGCACCGAAGTAGTTTGCTCACACTAGTAAATTACCGGTTGTAATCAGCGGCAAAAAAATAGAACCCAGGGTAACGGTGACATTGGCACAAACCAGATGTCGCTGCTACCTTGGGTTTTTTATTTATTAATAGACTCGATGTTCGCAATCCAAAGGGAGCAAAGCTGGGAGCTGCTGTCGCAGAGCCACGGTTTCCACTCATGCATTCAGCTTAGAGCTTTCAGCTTCTACCTGGTATTTTGTCCGCACGAACACATTTCAAGAATACACGTCACGTTTCCAAGCAGTCGCAACCATTGACCTACCGGCGTGTCAACGTTGTCAGGTTGTTACCGATTTCTATCGATCGGCCCTTCGCAACTTGGTTGCTATAGCAGTGTGGGGCGCGCGATATGTTGGCTTAATTCCGCGATCATGTCACGGGTTGATTGTTCAACAGCTTGCTCCCAACTTGTGCAAGCTTTGTAGCGAGTTGAGCTATGAGCAAAAATGATTCCACGTGAACTGTTCACAAGCGCACCGAGGCCATCATTTCGAAAGCCTAATGACACATCTTGGGCGGTTCCACCTTGCGCACCGTAGCCCGGAATAAGAATCCAGCTATTGGGCATCTTGGCTCGCAATTCACGCAGCTGTTCTGGATAGGTAGCGCCCACTACGGCACCTACTGGCCCTAGTCCACAGGGGGCCAAGTTAGGCTGATTGAGTTTATTCACAAGTTCCGCCATCTGTTGATAAACAGTTCCGCGGTCAGGTCCAGATCCAAGCAACTGGTCTTGTAAAAAGCCACTTCCTGGGTTGGAGGTCTTCACCAGCACAAAAATACCGGCGTCGCGGGCCACTGCTGTCTTGATAAATGGCTCAAGGCTATCGCTCCCTAAGTAAGGCGACACAGTAAGTGAGTCAGACCCCCAAGCACTCAATGAGCCACGACCCAAATAGGCGTCTGCATATGCTTCCGCCGTGGTGCCAATATCGTTTCTTTTCCCATCTAAGATAACAATTAAACCGGCAGCTACCGCATGTTGAATGATGTTGGCTAGAGCGAGCATACCAGAAGGGCCCAATTGCTCAAAAAAAGCAGCCTGAGGTTTTACCACGGGAACTAGCGGAGCCACAATGTCGATGATCGTCTTACCAAATTGTTCAAACGCTTGTGCCTGCGCCTCTCGAGTTTGTCGGTCGATGCCACTGCTCAAATTGCTAGGCAAGCTTTCGAAACGTGGGTCGATACCTACGCAAACTCCGTTACCTTTCGAAACGACAGCCTGGGCCAAGCGTTGTGAGAATGACATGCGGAGATCCTAAGTTAGCTTTCAGTGCGAAATAGGGTGATGCAGACGATTCAGTGAAAACGTTTCAGGTGAGTCTTTTTAGAACCATCATTTCAGTACTATCGTCGAAGGGAACATGGTACTTTCGATAGGTCAGGTGGGCAAGCGACGGATTGTGCCGGGAACGACAGGTTGTTGTATTTCCGAACTGGCAACAGCTGCAAAACATAAGGCCAACGAAATTAAGTTATCGCGGGCATCGATCGATGGTTTGCGGTCTTCTTCGATACTGCAAAGCAACTCTCCCATCGTGCCGCGAAAGCCATCGGAGAACCACTTTCCTTGCAGCTTAGGTTGCCAAGTCCCTTGCGCCGTTTGAATAGATAGGGTTTGAGACTGATACGATTCCCCCACGCTGTAAATGCTTCCATCGGTCCCTGAAACGAACATGCGATCTTGTTGGCCGTGCGGTAAGGCGGCATCGAATGCGAGAGTCGATTGGCCTTGATCCCATTCGATAACAGCTTGACCAAGTAGTTTTGGAGCGATGGATTGCCGCGGAGCTGCTGTCGTGGACGCAAATACTGAACGGGGCGTGCAAGTCGGAAGCAAGCACCTGAGCATGTCAAACCAATGAATTGCAAAGTCATAAAGGACGAGATGTTTTACATCTTCGAAGGCTGTGCCTTTCACCCAGGTGTGATCCCAATGAACAGATAAGTGCGCACCGAAGGTGGTGCCAATCCAGCCCGCCGCAACAGCATGACGAGCAAAGCTGAAGTGAGGTGACCAGCGGCCATTCTGGTTGACGGCCAATTTCCGATTGCAGCGCTCGGCTAACTGAACCAGTTCGTCTCCTAAATCGAGATCGGTCACGAATGGTTTCTGGCTTAAGACATGCTTGCCTGCAAGGAGGCTGTGACGAATCAGATCAGCCCGTATCGGTGGATGGGTAGCAATGTCGACCACATCAATATTTGGCAACTTCAGCAAATCACGGTAGTCCGCAAAGCATTTGGCGTTTGGGAAGAAAGCTTTTGCTGCGTCACACCGCTCGCGAATCGGATCGCACAGGGCAACTACATCCCAGCCTGCATCGCGATACGCCTCTAGGTGATGCTTAATAATGCCACCGCATCCAATGACGCCGATTTGCGGCTTGAAAAAGTTCGGCTGTCGCGGCTGATACGGTAGGTCCGGAAGTTGGTGGGTGGAAGGGGCCTGCGAGGAATTCATAG
>JAUMAI010000449.1:0-13404 GCA_032116775.1 Pirellula sp.
TTGGATTACCTCTGCTTGACCTGTCTTATAGGTACGTCGAACGCGTATTCTGCTTGGCACCTCCAGCCTGATGATGCGGCGTGGAGGTGCTTGTTGTATGAATCAGTGAGTGTAGTAGAGCGATTTTAGTGAGGTGATAGGTTGCAATCGCTGTCACCACCAACAGCCTCTCCTACCTTATCGACAGGGTGTGTGAATAAATATTGCCAGACTTTCTCGTGGATGAATTCACCCTTCGAATTCTTGAGGGCTGAATTTCCAGGAGCTGCAGCACTGTGCGCGCGATCTGCATTACCATCGACATTGGCGGAAGTAATCAGTCTTCGGCTGTTGCCGAATGGATAAGCTTGTTTATCGACATCGACAAGTGGCCCGAACTTATTCAGGCCGAGTAGTTCCCAAGAGCGACAATAATGATCGTTCACCCAACCCATATCGAGTGTATGGGTGAAACCAAAGAATCGTTCCTTGGGAGTTGCGGAAGGCAATGACTGCCAGCTTTGTTTATTATCGCGAGGCCCCGACAACATGACGACTCGATCCACCTCTTGGTGCAGTGCAAACCGCGCCGCGGTGGTCGAGCCATGGGAAATTCCGGCTAATGTCACTTTATTCCAGCGAACGGCTTGTTTGTCTTCCGTCAGAAAGCCATCCCAACCTTCGCTGGGATATTCCTGGTGAAGCCACAGCAGGAAGTGGCGCGTTCGTTCCAGGATGCTATCGGGTTTGGGGATGTTGACTAGCTTGCTGAAGTCCTCCCCAGTAGCGGCTTCCAGGCGGATGTTGCCTAATCCTTGAGGATCTTTGTCTGCTTCCTGATTCAGTTTCCCAAACCACTTGTTGGCATAGTGCACTTGGATGGAATGCAGACCATAGCTGGAAAGTCGTTCAAACAAGGCGGCGTTGTAGTCCATCAGCCAGATGACAAGTTTGCCTCTCGGTTCTGCGCCGGGTGCAGGTGGACGTGCGTGTTCCCAGTCTGTTGGTTTACCTTTGGCATCCTGGAAGACGAAGTCGATCTCAGGATGTTCCTGCGCATTTTTGTCCATCGCACTAGCGCGGTTGCGATGGACTGGCGAGTCAGGTTTGGGGGCCTGAGCGGATAGAGAGCCAACTGATGCTATGGAGAAAGCCGTAATCAGTAAAAGCCAGCTTCGCGCAGAATGAGTCATAGATCGTATGCCTTTGAAAATCACTCTTGGAAAGTTCTAGTTGGAATCCACGAATTGCAAAACGGTATATTGGCAACTTTGGTGTCGACTCGCCAGTCGCATAGTTGGCGGATTAGTCGAAGGTTGTGTTGGAGGTTTGTAATTCAACCATCGTGCGATACAAGCCACTGCGTTGCAGTAAGTCATGATGTTTGCCTGTTTCGATGATTCTTCCACCATCTAATACTACGATCAGGTCAGCGTGCATAATTGTGCTCAAGCGATGCGCGATAACGATCGACGTTCTGCCACGCATCAAGACCTTGAGGCTTTCCTGAATTGCTTTTTCATTCTCACTGTCTAAGTTACTTGTTGCTTCGTCGAGAATCAAAATCCTTGGATCTGCCAGAATCGCTCTCGCGATGGCCAGGCGTTGTCGTTGTCCACCACTTAGTTTGACGCCGCGTTCGCCAATAATACTGGCGTAGCCTTGCGGTAGCTGTTGTATGAACTCATCAGCGGCAGCTAGACGAGCTGCCTCCTGTATTTGCGTTAAGTCGACGTTTCTACGGCCGTAGCCTATGTTGTCAGCCACCGTGCCATCAAACAGGAAGACATCCTGTTCAACGATTCCAAGTAAACTGCGGAAGCTCGACAACTGGATGTCACGCAGGTCTTTGCCATCGATCAGGAGTTTTCCCTCGGTTGGATCGTAGAAACGAGCAATCAAATTGCAGAGAGTCGTTTTACCAGCTCCACTTCTGCCCACCAATGCGACGGTCGAGCCCGCTGGAATATCAAGGTCGATACCTTGCAACACTTCACGTTTCGATTCAGGGTATTGGAAGGAGACTTGCTGTAAGCTGAGATGGGCAGCAACTTGGCTACGTTCGAGTCGAATCGCGTCGGGGCGATCGGGCATTTCGGTGGGCTGTTCCATTAAATCAAGGATTCGATCGAGGCCGGCCAAATTGTTTTGTAGTTGAACAGCGGTGCCAGCGATGGTGGCAATTGGACCGAGGAGCATCGCTAAGTAAACCAGAAACATCATTAAGTCGCCGAGCGTCAATTGGCTTTGTAAGATCTGCCAGCCACCGTAGATCAGCAGAGCAGTCGATGCCAAGGGGATGAGTACTTCCCAGACGATTTCGATCAGCCGTGTTGCCCACCATACAAATAGTTGCTGACGTACTAGTAGGTGATTGCTGTTGGCGTACCTATTCCTTTCCGATTTGGTACGGGCAAAGGTGCGTACCACGCGGATACCGCTGAATGTTTCGGTGGTGGAGCCATCGATTTTCTGTCGCAGATTGCGGATGTCTCGATAGAGTGGGCGAATTCGACGAATCCACGTCCGATGGCTGAAATAAACACCGGGTAGCAAGAACAGTGCTCCCACCATAAGTCGCCAATCAACCCAGATCAGTATCACTAGGCTTCCCAGTAACTGAATGATCGCTTGCCATGGGTTATAGAGCATGCTGAACACGAGATCGGCGATACCCCCGGCGTCTTCTCGGAGTATGCTGGTTGCGCCGCCACTTTTGAGTTGTGTGACGCGGTGGAGGGGAAGTTTAAGTAGGTGCTCCATGACTTGCCGTCGCAAGCGAGCTTGGATTTGGTTGACAGCTAAAGTGGCTTGCCACCGCCCCCAGAGGTGAATGAGGGTGCGTACAAGCGTGATTGCCACCACTGCGAGTGAGATGGCTACAAGTTGATTCCATGGGGTTGTGCCGATCCAATCTGTAGGCCACCACTCGGGCTTTGGTAAAGGTGGAGTGGTAAGAACATAGTCGATGGCCATCTTGGTGGCGGCTGGTGGAACGAGGCTTAAGAGCGTCGAGATCGTTAATGTGGTGAGAGCGAGAGAGATTCGATTATGGTGTCCATAGAGCAGACGCCAGAACTCTTTTAAGAGAACACCGAGAGACCTTTGGCGTTCCTTGGGGGAATCATTTTTTCGTTTGGTATCTCCTGGCCCATGGGGTGAGTAGGAGGTGTCGGCTGGTCGTTGGCGCACTTCCGCACGATAATCGCGATAATTCTTCCGACTCGCGCGAAGATGCATGGGAAAGCCTCATAGATATGAATAAAGAGATTTAACTACTTGCGCTTCGGTAACTCGCTAAGGCTCGCTGGAATACCCAGCGGCTAGCCAGCAAGCTGAGTAGCGTTGCTACCAAAGTAAAACCTGCCAGCGGCCATTCCCACCAAGCGCGAGGATGCAGGGGTTGAGCCAGCAAGCGTGCCGGGACGTTCACCACAACCAATACTGGTATGACGAATGTGAACGTTCCCCACAACGCCATCCCCCAGCCACGCTGGTAAATTTCCATCGGATAGCGTGAGAAATTGGTAATGTAAAACCAGAAATCGTACAAAGTTTGGTTGCGTCCCAGCCAAATGCTGGTTGCTGAGAGAGCGATTGTCAAACTGTACAGGATGATAACACCACAGAGGATATAGAGTGGATAAAGTACTAAAATAGATAAGTGAAGTCGCAGCGGATCGGTAGGGCGGTGTGTTAATTGCCAGAGACTGATGCCTAGCAAGATCAGAGCCATCACGAGGTTGCTCAGCGATGACCAATCCATTTTGCGAAAGGAGATCAGGAACTGAGTATCGATCGGTTTGAGCAGCGCGAAATCGAGTCCACCTGTGCGGATAAGTTCACTGAACTCTTCGGCATTGGGCATGAAGAAGGTTTCAACTAGAGAGTTCACGATCCAGGTCGTGGCCATAAAGACAAAGAATTCATATTTACCCCAGCCGGTCGTAGCACCAATCGAATTGGCATGGCTGAAGACGATCAAATAAAAACCAACATTCATCAGTGTCCAGCAGATACTGGAAATGCACTCTAAGAGAAAGTTGGTGCGAAAGGTCATGTCGCGAATCAGGCTATTCTTGGCAAACGCGAGCACGACTCCCCAGTAATACGCAAACGAACTGAGCGTTGATTGGTTAGTGTGTGATGGGGTGTCAGTTTTCATCGCTTAACCTCCGAAGCCGCTGTAGCGGCGAAGGCCACGAGCATACATCCAACGGGCCAAGAAAACGAAGAAGAGAAGCCAAGCTACTTCAATACAAAGTTCAAAAGCCAATTCGTTCCTGGGTATTTTGCCTAAGAATATTGCCGCGGGATGGTAGGCAAGATATTTCAGTGGCATGTACTCCACTAGTGATCGCCATGGCTCGGGAAGCATATCGAGTGGAAACATGTGCCCTGACAGGAAGAAATTAAAAAGCATGTAAACGAAGAGCAGGGAACTGACCTCCAAAAACCAGAAACCAACCAAACCCAAGCAAATCTCCATGAAGAAGCCGAGGAGAAAGCTGAGTATCAGAGTGGCAACAAAAATAGTGAACGTATAGAAGTCGGGAAAGCCAGTCGTGAAGTAGCTGCGGCAGAGGAAAAAGACGAGAGCAAAAGGAAGTGTGGCAACTGAGTAATAGGCTAGTTTATGGGCAACCCTGCCGAGCAGCAGAAAACCGATCAAATCAACGGGTTGCGTTAAGTATTTTTTGATTTCACCTTCGCGAATCTGTCTCGCTACTCCCGAGGCTAACCCTGGCATACTGGAAAAAGCTCGGCCCAGCATTGTTAACAGGTAATAGGCCACCATGTCAGGAAATGAATAGCCAACAAGCATTTTGTTTGAGCTGTTATCAGTGGGCGATGGTACCGATTCAAAAATGGCCCACCACAGAAAAATCTGCGTCACGATGGGAAGAAATCGCATCAATGTTCCCAGTGCGAAATCGCCGCGATAAACCAGACGCTCTTCCAAGGCGATGCGCAGAATGATCCACCACGTTAATAGTCGGGCAGTGACTTGTGTGGTTACGGCTGTCATGCTTTAGCATCCTGCTGACTAACCTGCTCATCACTTGCAGAGACTCTTGAAAACATGGCAGCAATGACCTCTTCCAAGGGAGGATCTTCGACTGCAATATCTTCGACTGAAAACTCTTGGAGCATCTGCGCGAGAACCTTCGAGACTTCAGTGCGTGAGCATTTCAGTTTAATCTTGGGCAATTCAATGGAGAGGACTTCGCCGTATCGCTCTAGTCGCTCCGGTTGAGTTCCCTCTGCCAGTTGCAGAGTGATGACTTTGGCTCCGCTGAAACTGTCGACGATACCCGTCAAGGAACCGTCGTACTGAACTTGGCCCTTCGCGATAACCACCACACGTTTGCAAAGAGCAGCGACGTCCTTCATGTAATGACTGGTGAGCAAAACAGTGATTCGGCGTTGTTCCTGATAATACTTCAAGAACTGTTGGATGTTGTGCTGAGCGACTACATCGAGCCCGATCGTCGGTTCATCGAGGAATAAAACTTCTGGCGAATGCAACAGCGCTGCGATCAATTCCATTTTCATTCGTTCACCCAGCGAGAGCTCTCGAACTGGACGACTGAGAAGCGATTGCACTCCTAGCAGAGAAGTTAGTTCGTCCATCGTTTTGCGAAAGGTATTGGGCTCGACGCCATAAATACGCTGATGCAATCGGAAGGATTCCTGCGCGGGTAGATCCCACCAAAGTTGATTCTTTTGGCCCATCACCAAAGCGAAGCGACGTCGATAATCGTTGTCGCGTTGCCATGGGACATAACCCATCACGGTTGCTGAACCGCTTGTAGGGTAGATCACGCCGGAGAGAAGTTTTAAGGTGGTTGTCTTGCCGGCACCGTTAGGGCCTAAGAAAGCGACGAATTCGCCGCTATCGACTTTCAAATCGACATTGCGTACCGCTAAAACATCACGATACTGTCGGTGGAATAATCCGTTGATTGCCGCGCGCAGTCCCTCACCTTTTTGGTAGACTCGATAGGACTTGCTTAGTTGATTGATTTCGATGATTGTCATGGCGGGGGATTATAGGCTGGAGAGTTGCCGAGAAAACTACCTCCCGCTTAGATATTCTGACTGTTGGGGTATATTCTCCTGTTTCCCTGCGACGTTCATGGTTGAGGAATTGTTTTTTCCGACTGTTTTTTTCCGATTGTTAAGGAACGCTACCACGATGTCCCTGCGAATCGGCTTAGGTCATGACACCCATCGCACTGCTCCTGGCGGACCATTGGTTTTGGGAGGTATTTCGATTGAATGCGAGTTTCATTTGGTCGGGCATAGCGATGCCGATGTGCTGCTGCATGCGATCACCGACGCCTTGCTAAGCGCAGCTGGATTGCCTGATATTGGGCAGCTTTTCCCTGACAACGCAGCCGAGAATCGAGGTAGAGATTCTGGTGAGATGCTGCGCTTGGCCTGGGAAGGCGTACAGCAGGCTGGCTGGGGACTGGTGAATCTCGATTGTGTCGTATTGGCGCAAAGGCCAAAACTTTCACCTTATAAAGAACAAATTTTGCAACGTATTGCTGGCCTTCTAGGAGTGGCACCGGGCCAAATTGGCTTAAAGGGCAAAACGGGCGAAAATGTTGGGGAAATTGGCCGGGGAGAGACATTGCAGGCCATTTGTGTGGCATTGCTGGAAAAGGTGTAGCCCACCCTTAAGGGGTGTTTTGGCTGTATTCTAGAGAAGGTGGGCGGAGAAATCGGCATTCAGCTATTGCCCGAGAACCCTATAATCGCGATTTGATATTGAGCAAACCAACTGCCCAACAGCACGTTCTGGTTTGGGGTTCGAAAACGATACGCAGGTAGGCGAATCATCAAGAGCTTAAATGGAGAAAGCCATGGCGACAGTGGCCAATGCCGCTTCGGGAAAGAACATGACGGAGCCCTTCTCGAATATTCGAGTGTACAACACGCTGACGAAAACCAAGGAGTCGTTTACCACGGTACAGCCTGGCAAGGTAGGCATGTATTTGTGCGGTCCAACGGTCTACAAGGAAGCGCACATTGGTCACATGGTTGGGCCGGTGATCTTCGATACGATCAAACGTTATTTGGTCTACTCGGGTTATGAAGTGACTTGGGTCGTCAACATCACCGACGTGGATGACAAATTGATTGCTGAGTCCCATCGCCGCGGCATTTCGATGTTCCAAGTGGCGACGGAGATGACAGCCGATTATCTCGCCAACCTGCAATCACTGGGCGTTAATCAAATCGATTTCCTGCCGCGAGCGACGGACAACATCGATGAGATTATTCGCTTCATCGAAGAATTGATCGCGAAAGATATTGCCTACGCGAGTAATGGAGATGTCTTTTTTGATGTCACTCGCGATCCGCAATATGGTCAACTCAGCAATCGCTCGGCGGATTCACAGCAAGGGGAGGGTGGCGAAGCTGCATCGCGCAAACGCAATCCTAGTGATTTTGCATTGTGGAAATTCAGTAAACCCGATGAACCATCATGGGATTCTCCATGGGGCAAAGGTCGTCCAGGCTGGCACATTGAATGCTCGGCGATGAGTCGTCGAATTCTCGGAAAGACCTTCGATATTCACGGTGGTGGTCTGGACTTAGTTTTTCCACATCATGAGAACGAACTGGCGCAGAGTCGTTGTTGCCATGGTCAGCCAATGGTCAAGTATTGGTTACATAATGGCTTGATGAAAGCGGGATCCTCGGTAGGTAAAGTCGGTGGTAAGTCAGATCGTGAAGGTGGTGAAGCGGAGACCGCCGATGTTTCGAGCAAGATATCTCGAAGCAAGGGTGGTGGTGGCCTGGCCCTGTTGATTGAAAAGCAGACAGGTGAGCGAATCAGATTCTTCCTGTTGCGAAGCCACTATCGATCTACGATTGTCTTCGATGATGAAGGTTTAGCTGAGGCTGGAACATCACTAGAAACGTTCTATCGTATTTTTGCTCGATACCAACGCATCAGTGGCGAGTCATTTTACGATATTCCATATTGCACGAAGCGAAGTGAATTTGTGGCGCCTGTCGCTACCGGATCGCTTCCGGCTGGCGTTGATGATCTGCTCAAAGAAGCAGTCACACGTCGCGCGGTGTTTTTGGAAAAAATGGATGATGATTTTAATACGGGTGGGGCAGTCAGTGATTTATTCGAGTTAGCTCGAGCCATCAATCGCTTTATCGATGCAGTGGGATTAGAAGATGCAGCGAAGCGTACTGACAGTAACCTAAAAATCGTTCGCGATAGCTTGGCCATTCTGCGCGAACTTGCCTCGCTATTGGGGATTTTCGCCAAGCCAGCGAAGAAGAGCAGCGGTGGCGACAAGAGCAAAGTGGTTGATGGTTTGATGCAACTGATGTTGGCGGTTCGGGCAGAGGCGCGTAAGACCAAAAACTTTGCGTTGGCCGATATGATTCGAAATGGATTGGCAGAAATGAAGATTACGGTACAAGATCTCAAGGATGGGGCGACATGGGAAATAGCCGAGTAGGCGTACCCGATTCTCTTGGCGACGAATCTCGCTGCATATTGGGAATTGACCCCGCCATGATTACGACTGGATACGGGGTGATTCGAGGTTCAGGGCAGCGTGCGGCGCTAGTTGAAGCGGGAGTGATTCGCGTCACTCGAACCGGTCCAATTGAGAAACGTTTACTGGAATTACACGATGGGATTAGGGAGTTGCTGTCGTTATTCAAGCCTGAAGCTGTAGCGATTGAGCAACTCTATTCCCATTACGATCGGCCTACGACAGCCATCATCATGGGTCATGCGCGTGGAGTGATTTGTTTAGCAGCCGCACAGGCTAATGTACCCGTCTTTCATTATGAACCGACAAAAGTCAAAAAGCTCCTGACCAGCAATGGCCGGGCTAGTAAGGAACAAATGCAGCGGGCTGTTCAGTTCCAACTGAAATTGTCTAAGCCGCTGGAACCAGCTGACGTGGCCGATGCCTTGGCAATCGCCTTGACGCACCAGCATCATGCGATGCTCGGTGATCTGACGAATCAACACCTGAAAGAATAATTTCTATGATCACGCGAATCACCGCTGCTTTAAGTGGGCTGACTGAAGAGACTGCCTTGTTTGCAGTGCCCCCTTTTGATTATGAGGTCTCGATTCCCGAATACACTCGACGCCATCTCCAGGGGCAAGTGGGTCAGATGGTCACTTTGCATACGATTTACTTTATCGAAGGAAATCCCGCGCAAGGTGGACGCTTAGCGCCTAAACTGCTTGGCTTTTTAACCCCTGTCGAAAGAGAGTTTTTTGAACTGTTCTGTTCCGTCGATGGAGTTGGTACCAAGAAGGCGCTCAGGGCGATGACGCAGCCGGTGCAGGATATTGCGGTGCTGATTGAACAGCAGGATGCAAAAGGTTTGTCCGCTTTACCGGGTATCGGCCCGGCAACTTCCGAGCGTATTATTGCCAAATTGCGGCGAAAAATGCCTCGATTTGCCTTGCTTGTTCGTCGCGAGTTTCCTGTCGATGCGGGCGACCGAGTCGATGTCTTGCGGGACGCGTTTGACGCTCTGTGTGTACTTGGACATTCCACCACCGATGCTCGACGTCTGATCGATCAAGCAGTGGAATCGGGACAGAAATTCAAAGATACTGAATCGTTGATCCAAGCGATTTATATGATGCAATTGGGAGGTTAGTCTTCATCTCTTAGTGTCATAGTGGTTACTGCCATAATGGTGCTTGGGCGTGCACAGTTTTTGGGTGCGAGGCGAGGTGATGGGGTTGGGGTGACAGGACATGATTCGGCCAAGCGTTCCACAGCGAGGTGAGCATTCCAAAGCGGAAATGCTCTCGCCTATGAGCCAACAAGAGGCCGATCCGTTTCGTCCTAAAGGTGAACGTTTTGAGCCGCCGGTTATTGAGGCTGAGATTGTTGAGCCCGATGTACCTCAGCAGTTGAGGACTTCGCGGCGAGAACCAAAACTCCCAACCACTACGCTTCCTCCTTGCCCGAGCTGTGGTACGCCTCGCCAAGCCGAATCGCGTTTCTGTGTCGCCTGCAGCGCACCTTTAGAGACGGCTGTTGAAAGTGAATCGGCCGTTCGTTCACAGCCCTTGCCAGAGCATCATTTTCGCTGTGAGACATGTGGTAGCGAAGTGAGCACATCACTGGACCAAGTCAGTTATCGCTGCCCCTTCTGTGACTCTAACTATGTCATCGAGTTACCAAGTAAGTCAGCGAACGATAATCCGCCTGAGTTCATCATCGGCTTTTCAGTAACGTCGGAGAAGGCGGCTGAGCTATTCTATCAGTGGATGAAAAAGAATAGCTGGTTTCGGCCGGGAGACTTAAGTGCCCGCTCGATCATGGAGAAGCAACGCGGAGTCTATTTACCTTTCTGGCATTTCTCGATGGGAGCTGATAGTAATTGGCGAGCGCAGATTGGACAGTATTGGTATCGTACCGAAACCTATACTGTGCGAAATGCTAAAGGAGAGATGGAGACTAGAACTCGACAGGTGCGAGAAACGGAATGGTGGCCATTATCCGGGGAGCATCATGAGTACTATTACGGTTATCTCGTCCCAGCGGGCAAATCGCTTAGCGAAGCTGAGTCGCGAGAAATCCAGCCATTTCGTTTGGCATCCTTGGTTCGATACAGGCCACATTTTCTAGCGGGTTGGCTGTGTGAGGATGACACTGTCACTCGCGAGGCAGCGCAGCATTCATGCCAAGCTGAGTTTGTTCGACGCGAGAGGCAAGCGATCGCTAATTTTCTACCCGGAGATGAACAATCCGATCTACAGGTAAGTACGCAGTTGACATTGCATGATAGCGATCTAGTGCTGTTACCGATACATATTCTCTCTTATCGCTATAAGGGTGAGCTCTATCGGTTTATCGTCAACGGTCAAACAGGTAAAGTGATCGGTCAGAAGCCAGTCTCCGTGCCACGCATTGCTGCTGCTATTACGGCTGTTGTCGTCTTTATCATCATTGTTGTTGTTTTAGTGATGCTTTTCGGTAGGTCCTAGCAATCCAACGAAAGATTAGACGATAATTATGGTTCATCATCTTTCTACTTCTGGTCGTTGTCGTATTTGTGGCAACCATCTCGACGTAGAAGATCATTTCTGCAGCAATTGTGGAACCGAGGTTCTACAGGCTGATCCAAAAGCTGCAGCGCCACGACAATTCGCAAGTGTCTATAGCTTCCGATGCGATGATTGCGGAGCAGCGATGAGCTATGACGCTTCGGCACAAGCGTTGCGTTGCCCATTTTGTGGTAGTCTGTCGATGACGCGCAAGGCGGATACGCGCGTGTTACGACCCGATGCTGTCGTTCCCTTCCAGGTATCCCGGCAGGCGGCTGAGGAAATTCTCAGACGCTGGATTCATGAAGGTTTTTGGCGTCCGAGCGACATACGTCAACAGGCGATGGTGCAAGCGATTGCAGCCGTATTTGTTCCGTACTGGGTATTTTCGGCAAGAACCGAAACGCACTGGACGGCAGATAGTTCGAGCGTTCCTATGGGGGCGCGTGGCAACTGGGTGCCTGTCTCCGGTGATCATCATGGCGAGTATGAGGGGCTATTGGTTGGAGCCAGTTCATCCCTGACACCTGCAGAGACAACTGATATTGCCCCTTTTGATCTGCGCAAAGGAGTTGAGCCGGAAACTGTGGATCTACTAAACATGAGAGTTGAAGAGTTCCAAATGCCACGGCGACTGGCCAGGCCATTGGCTACCGGTGCATTGCAGGAACTCGAGCGACAAGCGTGTCGCCGTTATGTCAGCGGAGAGTGTCGCAACATGCGCGTCAATGTGCGAGCCCTCGATATGTATAGCACTCCCGTGTTGTTGCCGGTGTGGATTATGGCTTTTCGATACAAAAAGCAGGTTTACCGGGTATTGATCAATGGCCAGACAGGCAAGTTGTCAGGCGGTGCCCCTTTCGCCTACGGGAAGCTCGCCTTAATTCTCGGGGGAGTGGTGATTCTGGTAGCAATCATTATTTTCTTCATCTTTTTGGCAGGCGGATTCCGCTAGAAAGACCTTTACCAAGCCTGTCTGCTGGCTATAAGATTCTGAATGTGAGCTTTTGTTCAGAGATGAAGGAAGATTGATGGTACGAGAAGCGATAGCCGTTGCCGAAGGATCGGAAGACGAAAACGAGCAGATACTACGTCCCAAGCGGATGTCGGACATGATTGGCCAGAAAGAGGTCATGGCCGTTTTGCAGATTGCCATTGATGCGGCTAAAAAGCGTAACCAACCATTAGGGCACATTTTATTTGATGGTCCACCCGGCCTCGGCAAAACTACGTTTGCAACGTGCATTCCTCGCGAAATGGGTGCCGCAGTGCAAATGGCCAGCGGTCCCGGTTTGAAGGCTCCCAAAGACTTGCTCCCCTATCTCACGAATATTGAACACGGATCGGTTCTCTTTATCGATGAAATCCATCGAATTCCTAAAGCTGTGGAGGAATATCTGTACACAGCTATGGAAGATTTTCGAATCGATATTGTGCTCGGTGAAGGGGTTAATGCGCGTACCGTGAATTTACCTCTTAAGCCATTCACGCTTATCGGTGCGACCACTCGTGCTGGTATGCTCAGTGGACCGCTTAGAGATCGATTTCAGATTCGCGAACATCTCGGGTTTTACTCGCTCGATGAGCTTGCAGATATTTTGCTACGCAATGCCAAAAAGTTGCAAGTGCAGGTGAAGGATGATGCTGCACGAGAGATCGCCCTGCGCAGTCGAGGTACGCCGCGCGTCGCCAACAATCGCCTGCTGTGGGTGCGCGATTACGCGATGAGTAAAGCGGATGGATTGATTACCAAGCAGCTCACCGAAGATGCTCTACGGATGACAGGAATTGATGAACTCGGGCTCGATCGACAGGATCGACGCTATATTGAAACCTTGATTCGGGTATTTCTAGGTGGACCCGCTGGTATTGAAGCGATCGCGCATACGATGAATGTTTCTGCTGATACGCTGGTTGACGAAGTAGAGCCATTCTTATTGCGAAGCGAGTTGATTATTCGGACACCGCGCGGTCGCTGTGCCACCCCAAAGGCTTATCAACATCTCAAGTTTGAAATGCCTAACCAAGCTTCCTAGCTTGAAAAAAGAATCGCTATGGGGATGCAAGGTCTATGCAATCGCACCAACGTGCCGCAATAGTAACCTTAGCGATCATTGGCCTTTTCTGGCTGCTATTGTTTGGTGGTTTGGCAACTCGCATGAACCTGTTGCTCTACTATCAATCCATACCGAGTCTGCCTCCGGGATGGGAAGTAATAGGTGCACCCTTGTCCGCACTGGGGCTGGGGTGCTTATTCGTCATCATCTTGTTGGCGTTATCGTACTATCAGAACGAATCCAAGAAAATTTATTACGCAGCAGGATTTCTGCTTGCAGGTGCTGCTCTACCACTGCTTGGCT
>JAUMAI010000450.1:0-9615 GCA_032116775.1 Pirellula sp.
TTACCTCGCCGATTATTAACCGAACTCAGGCAGACACTGTCATCAGCGCCTATAACGGACAAACGGTCGTGTTCGCTGGCTTGATCACCAAGCAGCGAGAGTCTGTCTCTCGAAGAATTCCATATCTTGCGGACATCCCCGTGCTGGGCTTGTTATTCCGCTCGGATGTGGAAGTTGAAAAGCGAACCGAATTGCTTGTGGTTATGACACCTCGTATTGTGAACAACGAAGAAGATTCAAACATTCTCAAAGAAGTTGAGTCTTCGCGTATGAGTTGGTGCTTGGCTGATATCTTGGAAATGCATGGTGATGTGGGACTCAATGGTGGACACGGTCTGTGGGGCCCAGCGGCCGGTGCCATGATGTATCCTGAAATGCAACCAGCAGTACTCGATGGTAGCGAAGGCTCGATTATGGAGAATCCGACTCGAGGTAATGGGACGGAGGTCATCGAGGGAGTTCCAACCCCAGCACAAGAAGGTGCCATGCAAGGTTCTGGAAACCAAGGTGAAGTCATCCAAGTTGCCCCAGTGGATCCTGCTTCGTACTACGGCAGTGGTGCTGGTCCAGCGACACCGGTTGGCTACTATCAACCAACAAGAAACATGGCTCCGGTTCAGAATAGGCAGCCAGTCCTTCCTGCAGCAGTTCAACCTGGAGCAATCCCATCCGGGGTGATGACACAGCCGGGCCAGATGTACTACGGTCAGCCCATGCAAACATTACCGAATCAAGCATTTCCCAATCAGACATTTCCCAATCAAGGTGCCGGCTTGCGATAAAGCTGATTCTTGATTGCTCCCCAGTTCCGAGACGGCTTGCTAGAGTTTCAAGGAAGAAATTCACATGCGACGTGTTGCCAGTTATTCAAATGGTTTAGCTTTGATCCTCCCGTTGTTCTTTCTCACAGGTTGCTCGACTTGGGCGGATTGGGGAAAGACTAAAGACTACGTGGCTTGGCCCTTCAGTCGTTTTGCCAAGGACTACCAGAATCCGCAGCGAATCGCTGCGATTTGGAGTCACGATATCATGACGATGCCTGGAAAACCCGCAGCCAGAGGTTTCGGAGGGCGCCTCTACTTTTACAATGAAAAAAGCATCGCGGTTCCTGTCAAAGGGGAACTCATGGTGTATGGCTATGAGGAGTCGACTCTTGGAGCCAACGGCGAAAAGAAGACTGTCCCCGATAAAAAGTTTCGCTTCACTGCTGAGCAATTCGCTGAGCGATTTAGCGAGTCCGATTTAGGTGCTTCTTATAGCATCTGGATTCCTTGGGATGATGCGGGTGGGGATGTAAAGCGAGTTACGCTGATACCTTTGTTCAAGCAAGAAAATGGCCAGATCGTGCATGGCGATGCCGCGGAGTTGACTTTGCCAGGTAAGACGCCAGACGCCGTTATGGCAATGAAACAGCCGGCACCGGCAAATGGGCAAATTGCGAATGCCTTTGGTCGTCCAGCTCAAACAATGGCGTCGCAAATGGCTCCAGCGAGCTATGGTTTGCCAGCCAACGCAACCAACAATATGTTGCGAACTGAAGTCGTTACCCATCAGCCTCCTGGAATGCCAGGGCTTCCTTACGGTCAACAGCCTTTCGTTTCTGGTTCTGCTAATGGTCTACCACCTCAAGCAGCCTATCAAGGTGGTGTTGTGCAGAGTGGCTTCGGTACCGCAGGTCTTGATACCGCTGTTCATACAGCTCAGTATTACAACAACAACGGTTCACCGGCAGGTTATCAAAGTGTCGTGGGATCTGAATTGCCTACCAGTGGCTTGAAGACGACGACCATTCAGGTTCCTACCCAGGTCGCCAATAGAATGGGACAGGGCGCCGCAGCTTCATACGCACCAGTTCAACCACAGATGTCCGTTGGTCAAGCATCCATGATGTATGGGGCCAACCCTAACATGGTTCCAGCGATGCCCGGTTCGGCAGTCATGCCAGCGACTGGGTATTCGGCGGCGATGCCAGGCGGAATGAATATGGCTCCTGCGATGGCCCCAAGCATGGTGCCGAATATGTCCATGCCACAGCAAGCGATGCAACCTACTGTCAAGATTCCAGGCTATGCTCAAATGCCCAATGGAATGAATCCTGCCATGATGGGACAAGCAGGCTTTGTCCAGCCGAACATGGCAACGGGCGGTGCAGAGATGGGAGCTATTCAGAATCCCCAGCAGTTGCAACAACTTCCAACTGATTCTTCACCGAGGAGACGCCGGGCTCCAGCAAGATAAGCTTTTCGGCCATGCGTTTTTCATCGAGGGTAGTAACTTTTCCAGAAAGAGTTGCTACCCCATTTTCGAATTGCAAATCGACCCCTTTAAGATTTTCAGGCAGCGGCATGCGATCCCAGCGGGCTAAAACCCGCTCGGATACTTGAGCTACGGGTGGTCGAACATATGGAAAGCGAACTTTTACAGTAGCTCGGATGGTGCTCTTGGAGTTCTGGTTCTGTTGTCCGAATTGACTGCCAAATTGGTTGGTCATACCGCGGCCCATGCCGCTCATACCTCCAAGGCCACCCATGCCCATATTCATCCCCATTCCCATGCCCATCCCGGTGCCGAAGGATGAACGCCCGGTTCCCGAAGTACCTCCCATACTGGAGGAGGAGCGGCCTACAAATCCTGCCTCTTGTGAGCGACCGACAAAACCGCCGCGTTCAATGGGCTGAAAGTCAGAAGACATCGCCGAGCTCACACCGTTTTGGCTGCCGAGCCCGGAGTTCTGGCTTGCCCGCGACGAGCTAACAGCAGAGGAAGAGGTGCTTGAGGTACGTGGTATCTGGGCAAGAACCACAGTGGAAGAGGTGATGACCAACGCTCCACAAATCGCAAAATGTCTGAACATGATTTGTTCTCTCATTCAATCAATCACGCGAACAGAGCCGTGAATACCTACGCCACCATCAATTAAGTGCACTCTACAATACCACCGACCGCTTCATATTCTATGTGCTCAACGTTCTTCTGGCCAAGAATAAAACTACGATTGCGCTTTGAGCCCGGCTATTTTAAGCATTAAACGCAGCACGCAGATTTTATCTGTGGATCATCGTCGGTTCTGCCTGTGGAAGGCGAGTAGCTCCCCCAGAACATGGCATTTGACGATTTTTCCAGTTCGGTAAGCTGAGGAAAAAATCGGTCCCAGGTTAAATTTTCGCCCTGTGGATATGCCAAAAGCCGCTATGGCCTGGCTTTTTCTCTCCGCTTTCTCGGTCACTTACTGGCTATTTAAACCCCGAAAGAGTGGAGGGGTATCGAAAAAGTTCAGTGTGGTACTTTCGGAGGGGTTGTTGTTGCTTGCGGCGTACTCCTGAAACTTTGGGCTGGTCGAGTAGGTACACTTCAAGACACTTGAGCAAGGCACTTCAGCGGCGTTAACTTCTAAAGCTGTAGCTGACCACGGAATTATTGAGGAGAATTCGATGAGTTTTTTCGGGCGAGCTTGGGATGCAATTACGGGTAAGGGTAAGTCCGGGGCTGGATCTTGGGTGATGAACTCTCTGGCCTGGGGTGTTTCTCTTACTGCAGGTTTGGGGTTCTTTGATTCTTCGCTGCTCTTGGCTGAACGCCCCACTGCTCCGCAGCTGTTTCCAGCTGAAACATTACTCTACGTGCGAGTTGATGACAGTCGGCAGTTGCGAGAATTAATGGGCGCTTCGTCGACCGGCAAAATGTTTTCGGATCCCGAACTAAAGCCGATTGTAGACGAGATCTATGGGTCAGCAGTTCAGTTGACCAGTCAAATGCAAGAGGTCATCGGTGTGAACTTGGAAGAGCTACTTGCGATTCCAAATGGTGAGATGGCTTTTGGAGTTTATTCCAATGAGAAGAAGCCGGTTATCGTCGCGATGCTCGAAGCTAGAGATGAGCTACCTGGACTTCAAATTATTCTTTCGCGTGCTGAGGAGCAAGCAGCTCGACAAGCGGATCGAACTGAAGAGCAAGTGGGCGACATTACGCTCGTTACTTGGAAGAACCGTAATCGAGCAGACCGGGAAGTTTCTTACTTCATCAGTGATGGTGTCTTCGTCGCGATAACTCAAACTGCGGCAGCACGTACCTTGTGCGAAGTATGGCAAGGTAAGGTTGGTGAAGGCAAAGAGAAGTATAAGAACTTGGCTGAGAACAGAAAGTTTTTGACGGTGATGGCCCAGTGTGTTGGATCTGAGGGCGAAAGGCCACAGGTTTCTTTCTTCTTCGATCCATACGCGACCGTTCGAACGATCATCAACAACAGCGGTAATTCGGCCGGCGGCGCAGTGCTGGCTGTGTTGCCCGCTTTAGGTGTCGATGGTGTTCAATCGATAGGCGGTTCATTAATACTTGGCACAAAAGAGTTTGATTCCATCATTCATGCTCATTTGCAATTGGCCAGTCCTCGACGAGGCGTCTTGGAAGTTTTGCGTCCGAAGAATGGTTCCACCGTTCCGGAGCCCTGGGTGCCTGAGGATGTTGGTAGTTATTCGACATTGAATTGGGATTTGCCAAAAACAATATCTGGTGTCGCCAAGATCGTGGATACTTTTCAGGGCGAAGATGCTTTTAAGAACCAGGTCCTTGCTCGCGTTGGCGAGCAGTTGGAAATGGATGTTCAAACCGAACTGATCGATCAAGCAGCAGGCAGAATCACAGTTATTCAGGGGTTCGTTAAACCATTTCGAATCAATAGTGGCACCAATTTAGTTGCGGTGCAATTAAAGGACCCAGCCAAATTCAAAGAAGAAGTATTCCCGAAGGTCGCCAGTTTGATTGAGCGTCGCGGACGTGGCGCCGTGCCGACTCGCAAAAGTGGAACCACGGGTGAGTTTTATATTTTGGAAGTAGGTGGAGATCGCGAAGGACGTCCTTCATCCGAAGTGGTACGTCGTCCCAAGATCTGCTACGGGATCATGGATGACTATCTGTTCTTTTCAGATGACACTTACATGATCGATGAGATCATCGCTGCCAAGGAAGGACGTAAAGGTTTGCTGTCTGATTCCGATGAGTACGAGTTGATTGCGAATAAGGTGAAGGAGCAGTTGAAGGAGAAAGAGTCTTCGATCTTGTTGTTCCAGCGTCCGCAGGAATCGTTACGAGTCTTTTATGAAATGGCTCGCGATCCAGCCAACAAGGATCGGCTGAAAGAATCAGGGGCTAACAATCCTGTCTTCCGAGCTTTGGCCGAGGTTCTGGACAAGCACGAACTACCTCCCTTTTCTGTTCTGGAGAAATATTTAGTTCCCACCGGAGCATTTGTTACCGAGGATGAGTCTGGTCTGCATTACACTGCGTTTTCACTGAAGAAAGAATAGGCTGTACGCTGTGGAGACTTGAGGGGGCAACCCCGAGTTTCGATATCTAATTCAACCATGCATTCGGTTCATTCGAGTGCATGGTTTTTTTATTGGATGCGCCGGTCGTTTAGGATTCAAGGGGCTTGTTCTTACCGCCCATCTCAGGCTAAAACCAAACGCATCTAAAGTTCAGTTTTTTCATCGGATATTCAGCTATGTCATCTCGAAATAATTCGCAAATGTCTCAAGATTCGCTGTTTCGGTTAGATGGTCGAGTCGCCTTGGTTACCGGAAGCTCAAAAGGACTTGGCAAAGCGTTAGCGATTGGTCTTGGTAGAGCTGGCGCGAAAGTGGCATTGAACTATCTCAATAATGAACAGGCGGCTGAGAAAGCCTTGGCAGAATTCCGTGAGGCAGGTTGCCAAGGCGATATGTTTCGTGGTGACGTCACGGACGAGCAGGATGTAAAGCGAATGTTCTCGGCCATCGAGAAGTCTCTCGGGCCTGTGGATGTCATCGTAGTTAATGCAACACCCGCGCAACCACTTAAACCCATCGAAGAGTATGATTGGGAATTTTATCAGTCGATGATCGACTTTTTTATCAAGAGTCCTTTCCTGCTGACCAGGGCTGCTTTGCCGCACATGAAGCAGCAAAAATGGGGACGAATTATCAATATCACCAGCGAAGTTTTTCAGCTCGGGGTTAGTCCCTTCACAGCGTATGTCGCTGCTAAGGGTGGACAAATCGGTTTTTCACGGAGTTTGGCTCGCGAATTAGCCCCGTTTGGAATCACCGTTAATATGATTGCTCCTGGTTGGATACCGGTGGAGCGACATGAAAATGATCCTCAGGAGATGAAGGATGCTTATCTAGCAACTGTGCCCGCAGGACGATGGGGTGTTCCGCACGATCTCGTTGGAGCAGCCGTTTATTACGCTAGTGAGGCTTCGTCGTTTGTAACCGGGCAGACTATTTCCGTTACTGGCGGTCATACCGTTCATTGAAATTTGCGTACTGTTAGTTCGAATTAGTGATTTCAAAGTTAAGTTTAACGCTGATGATCGGTGATTCTGGTCATCAGCGTTCTTGCTAAATAGCTGGAGGGGTTATGGATCGAGCTCAATATCAAAACGTAGTAAAAACGTTCTTTGATTGTCAGGTTCCAACGATCACTGAGATCTTCCAGGAATTGCTGTCTGCCATGGTTGCGGAGCAGTCCTTGCCTCCAGGTTCATGTATGTCGCAGAACTACGAGACAGCCCAAGCCAACCCTGAGATTCACTTGCTACCAGGTAATTTGAAGGATGCTCGGGATGCGATTTTTCCCTATTTTTGGGGTACAGATGGCTGGTCGAGCCCTTTGCATTTAGAAAATGTTCGTGGTCCAGCCAATTTCGCATCCTTGATTGGAGCATTAGCCTGTTTGCTGAAAAACCCCAATCTATGCACGGACAGTTACAGTCAGCGTTCCAATGAATTAGAAGTTAAAGCAATCACTGCTTTAGCGAATCTGGTTTTTTATCACACGCAGGATCCATGGGGAGTTTTTACTTCCGGCGGAACGGTTTCCAATCTCTACGCGGCTAAGATTGGTATCGAGAAAGTCGTGCCAGGGGCGATGCAAGAAGGTGTTAAAGGTGAGCCGATTGCCGCAGTTGTTTCGGAAGCTAGTCACTATTGCAATAAGACGATCGTTGGTTGGTTAGGAATAGGAATCAATGCTTTACACAGCGTGCCGGTAGATCAGAATTTGGCGATGCGTCTTGATCTGCTGGAGCAGAAAATAGAAGAGCTTTATCAGGCTGGTCAGAAAATTGCTTATGTAGTCGCGACGTTTGGAACGACCGATGCGTTCGGGATCGATGATGTAAAAGCGATTCGAGTGATCTTGGAGAATGTTTCGGCAAAATACTCGAAGCAGATTCCGCATCTACATGTCGATGCGGCAGTGGGTTGGACGCTTTGTTTCTTTGCGGATTATGATCTCGCCAAAAATCCGCTCCAGTTTTCCGCGGGGCTAGTTCCTATTATAGCGCAGGCACAGCAACTGGCGCGTGGGTTACAGTACGCGGATAGTATCACAATTGATGTTCACAAAATGGGACGGGTCCATTATCCAAGCAGTGCGATAATCGTAAATCAACGCAGCGATTTGAAGTATCTTTCGCGAAGCGTTGCGGACACGCCCTATTTTTGTGAGGCGGATAGTCGTCGAGATCCTGCGTTGTTTACTTTGGAATGCTCTCGACCTGGGATTGGACCCTACTGCGTCATGGCGTCGCTTAATAGTATTGGTCTGACAGGCTGGCAAATGTTGACAGCTCGAGCTTTAGAACTCGCGCAATATCTGAAGAAACGTCTGGAGGCACTCGAGTATTGTTTGGTGCTCAATCAAGAGACTTGTGGCGCCAACGTCGTTTGGTGGGTGTTTTCGAAGGGCCGTAATGCTAAGAGAATCTACGAAGATCTAGCCGATGGAAAGCTGAGTCCTGAAGAGGTTGGGCGTTATTTTGCTGAGATTCGCAGGCAGTTTGATAAACGCGATCGCAATATGGATGACTCTATCGACGCACGGCTAAGTTACACCACGGCGATCGGCTTGGAAGTTGGTGGATACGAACTGCCAGCTTGGAAAGCGGTATTCTTTAATCCAAAGACCGATGAAGCAATCATCGATCGGCTCATTGTCAGCCTAGAGGATTTGTAGTTTTTTGATTTTCTAGGACTCCTTTAGACTCCACAGGTGAGCCAAAAAGAGATGTATAGATACTAGGGTGTTGGCAATTTCAATTCGCGAACACGATTGCTCATGTGGTTGAGAATGAACGGCAGGTAGACGATTCCGCTGTAATGATCCGCCAGCATCTCCACATGGTGTTCCTTGGAGAGTTTGGCAGCTTCTACGAGTAACTTTGAATTACGTGGTGGAACGACATTATCAAAGCTGCCGCTATACACCCAGGTTCGATCTGGATTCAAGCGATGTGCCAATCTCAATGGCTCGATTGTGTTTAGCAAGGACTTCAGCTGTTCGTCAGTCACATTGTTCTTCTCGAGTTCGCGACGTAGATTCTCTGCATCGCGTTCGCCATTTTTGATAACGCCATACAGGTCTCCTCCCGCAAGCATAATGAAAACGGCTTGATAGCCACTATCCAGAGCACCGCTTGTCGCACTTACAAAACCACCTAAGCTTGTGCCTTGCAGTGAGATATTCGAAGCATCAACAGCGGGTATGGCCGCGACCGCATCTCGAGCGCGTCGAACATCTGCAATCGCCTGTCGAATAGTGGAAAATAATTCTTTTCCGCCTGGACGCGTTCCCTCTCCACGCCGTGCACCGTAATACGGAAGATGAATTAGGAAGGTATGCAAGTCGCGTTGCTGCAATTGCTGCGCGATAAGTCGTCCGACGACCATGCCGCTTCCCGATTCATGTACGACAACGACGGCTGGGGCTTTGATGACATTTCCCTGCTTGTCCTGGGCTTGATACCACTCCATCGTCACGCCGTCATTTAACGGATGGCCATTGGCCAGCGGAGAGCTAAAGCAAACCAAGGCGTCTCCGTTGTCTTTCCAAGGTTCCTGGCAAGTGACCGTAAAAGTCCCTGGCTGCCACGCGAGACCTTGCAGGCATTCCTGAGCATCCGAGGAGATCTCTTTCCCAGGAGCAAGCGTATCGCGGGCCGTGAATTGCGAACCATAGGTTGGTTTAGCTGCTAACGCGACCACTGGGGCAGGAGAGGTCTTGGCTGGAGTTGCTGCGGAAACCTTAGGAGCGGCTCCAGGCTCGGCAAGCAATTTCAATAAATCGATTTTCACATACGGTCGATTGGCCGCTGGTTCGCTGTGATCAGCATTCGCAACATACATGATTCCTTTTTGGGGAACAAATAAGACATTGTGCAGGTTGGATTCCATTGCTACTGGTCTATCCATTAGTCGCATAGCTTTTTCTTCATCGAATTTACCATGCCCATCTTTGACTCGTTGTTTTAGGGTCTCTAGACGAGAGCCGGCTGATAATACGACGGAGTCCTGGATACCATCACCGAGGAGTTCGTGGCCCTGGCCTGGTTTTACAAACTCGATTTTTTCTGGTGTGGCTGCCACACCGACGGCGGAAGGGATTTTGCCATCAGCAAAGACATAAAAATATTCGCAAGTTCGAGGGTTGTCCTTCCAGAGACTCATCACTTCATCGAGTGAATCACACTCCTCTAATGCTCGCCGCATTAATGTCGCCATCGGGACACCATCCCACTGGCCTTCACCTCGACCTCCCATTTCTCCGAGCGATATTTGTTTTGAATTCATACCGCTG